>DASYOD010000041.1:0-87759 GCA_036008085.1 Terriglobales bacterium | reverse complement strand
GCAGTGCGAATTTTGGACGAGAGCTTCGCGGCGCTTAAGAAATAGGTCCTTCGCCACGGATTTCCGTGGATTGTCACTGATCGAGACACTTTCGTCAGTGCGATTCCTCCGCCGCTGGCGCGGTATCCATCGTGTCCACGTGTACCGGTCTTGGCGGTAGATCGGGCAGCGGCTGAAACTCTCCCGGGTCCTTTCCGGCCAAGGCTACTTTCATGAAATCCATCCAGATGGGAAGGGCGGCGCGGGCCCCGCTTTCCTTGGCGCCAAGCGATTTCTTCTCGTCGTAACCGATCCAAACTCCAGTCGTGATCGATGGCGAAAATCCAATGAACCAGGCATCGGTGAAATCGTTGGTCGTGCCGGTCTTGCCCGCGAGCGGATACTTCATGCTGGCTGCAGCAATCCCAGTTCCGTGCAACACAACTTCCCGCAGCATGTAGGTCATGATGCGCGCGGTTCGAGCGCTGATGGCGTCTTTCACGTCGGGAAAATCTTCCTCCAGCACTCGGCCTTCGTAGTCTTCGACCTTGGTGATGTAGCGCGGCAGGATACGGACGCCATCGTTCGGAAACACGCTGAATGCGGAAGTCTGCTCGAACAACGTCACTTCGGCAGCTCCAAGCGCAACGGGCAAGTAGGCAGGAATGTTGGAGGTAATCCCAAAGCGATGGGCGTAGTCGATCACGGTTCTTATTCCGATGTGCTCGGCAACCTTCAGCGCCGGAATGTTGCGTGATTGTGCCAGCGCTCGCCGCAACGTAATCGTGCCTTCGAATTTTTCATCGTAGTTGTGCGGAGTGTACGGGCCCGACTCGGTCTGAAACGTTACAGGCGCATCCACAATCGTGTCGTCCGGTCGTGCGCCTTGATCGATGGCCGCGGTATAGACGTAGGGTTTGAACGACGACCCCACTTGCCGGAGCGCCTGCGTAGCGCGATTGAACTTGGAGAGCTCGAAATCGCGCCCGCCGACCATGGCTTTAATCTCGCCAGTGGCATTGTCAATCGCGATCAACGCGCCTTGCGCGCCGGAATCCTGCTCCAGGCTTACTCGGGCTTTGCTGTCGCCACCGAGGCTGGCGATTTTCACATAAATGATATCGCCCGGCTTCAATATGTCCTGAAGCTTGTGTTGGGTCCACGTGGCATCAGCCTGTGTGAGATTTCCTTTGTAGCGTCCGAACTTGAACGCCGCTGATCCGGGCGAAGCCGTCATCACTAAAGCGTGGATGTAGCCGTTGACCTCAGGCTCTTGGTCCCAATCCGAATGCTGGTAGTCGAGGGTTTCGTTCCCCGCCAACACATTTTGCAGGTGTCCCTTCCATCCGTGGCGGCGTTCATAAACAGCCAGACCGTCGAGCACCGCCTGATTCGCGGCTCTCTGCAGATCCATGTCGAGCGACGTGTAAACCCGCAGCCCGCCTTCGTGAACCTGATCGCTGCCGTACTTGTTTTCTAAATATCGGCGAATGTCCTCAACAAAATATGGCGCCAGCGAATTAGGATCGTGCTGCAGGTGTAAGACGATGGGGTCATTGCGCGCCTCGACCGCCTGCCGCGCCGTAATTTTGCCATCCTCCAACATGCTATTGATTACGAGATTGCGGCGGCGTGTTGCCCGATCGGGATGATTGATCGGCGAATAAAGCCCCGGCGCCTTCGGCAATCCCGCTAGCAGAGTCGCTTCGTCGAGCGT
Organism: Terriglobales bacterium; assembly: GCA_036008085.1. Lineage (GTDB taxonomy): Bacteria > Acidobacteriota > Terriglobia > Terriglobales > Acidobacteriaceae > JABDBE01. The sequence goes on along the minus strand of DASYOD010000041.1, from coordinate 86,063 downwards.
AAGTTGCTTAGCTGGCTTGTTGAAGTAATATTCCGACGCAGCTTCGAAACCATACACGCCGTGTCCAAGAAAAATCTGATTGGCATACAGCGTGAAAATCTGTTCCTTCGTAAATCGGCGCTCGATTTGGATGGCCAGCAACGCTTCCTCAATCTTGCGATGGAACGACCGGTCGGGCGAGAGAAACAGGTTACGCGCCAGCTGCATGGTGAGAGTTGACGCGCCCTGTACCCTCCCGCCGGATTGAATGTCGCGATAAGCCGCGCCGGCAATTCGCCAAACGTTGATGCCCCAATGTCTGTAGAAGTCCTTGTCTTCGATGGAAATCAGGGCATCACGCAGTATTTGCGGATAATCGTTGTAAGAAGCTACGACGCGCCGCTGCAGCGCGAATGAGCCGATGATGCGGCCACGCCCGTCGTAAAGTTCGGTGATGGAACTGGGACGATAGTGTTCCAGTTGCTCGACCTGAGGAAGGTCGGTGGAATAAACCAGCAATAATCCGGCAGTCGCCCCCACGACGGCAGCCACCAATACCAGCAAGCCAAACACAACGCGGCCCACCAGTTTCCGTCTGGCAACGTCCGCCGGAGGAAGGTCTTGATAAGTAGCCTTCATGGGAGAGAGCTCAGAATAGCATGGTGAGCTTCATCGGATTTCACCACAGAGGCACAGAGTCACAGGGAAGAAAAAAGCTTTCGTGAGTCTCTGTGACTCCTGTGATGCGCTTTTAGAAACAGTAGAGTTTTACGGGAACAATTGCAGGAATTTTTTCCATGAAACCAACGCCATGGAATTGTGAAGCTCGAGCGCGGACACGCCTTCCTGCACCGCCGTGGGATCGTGTAACAATGCCACGGCCTTGTTAGCGATATCAGAGGCGTCGTCGGTGGCGGCTTGCCAGTTTCGCGGCGCCCATGCGATTGCGTCGGACACTACCGAGGCCACACCTTGCGCGATCCCGTCAGCTGTCACCATGTTGAAGCCTTCGGTATAGGAGGGCTGCAGCAACAGATCCATGGAGCCTACCGTGTCCAGGAACTGCGGCCACGATTGCCAGTTGCGCTCGACCACCTTGGCTCGCGGGACGTTTAAGTACATTTGCTGAATCGCGGCGAAGATCGTCTGTCCACCACCTTCGCGCCGTCCGCCTGAGATCCAGAACTCCAAGTCGGACAAGCGCAACCGTTGTCCCACTTCAAGTGCGGCGGCCGCTGCCGTTAGCACGTTCTTGTACGGACGTATGGCGCAGAAGCATCCCATGCGCAGCGTGCCGCGCTGCCACATCGGTCGCGGACGACCGGTGCCGAGAGGATACATATTCGGGAGTAATGTCATAGAAGTTGAGTAGGTGGCCTGCCACCAGGTCTGAAAGCGCTGCGAATTGCCCGCAATGTGAAAGTTGGGGCTGCCTTGTCCCAGTTCCGCACCCTGGCGCAGAAGCTCGATGGCACGTGGATCGGCCTGCAGGAATCCGATATTGCTGTGGCTGACTACAGCAATTTCCAGGTCTGGATTCTGCGACGCCAGGCTGGCCAGATTCTGGGTTGCAATCCAAGGGGCGCTGATCACGAGATGCGAGAGCGGGATGTGATGAGCCATCGTCCGCGCCTGTTGCTCGGCCTTCATTAGCGTTTGCAGATCCTGGTAAGAATTAATCGGCCAGATTTCGACGATATACCCGGCTGCGCGCAGCGCTTTGGCGTTCTGCATGGCGCTGACCCCCAGCCCGATATGGCTTACGTTTTGTGCGGCAGCGAAGTTCTTGTAGGCAATCGCCAGCCGCGGCGTGTGATGCTGCACTCTTAGCATGAGGACACCTTTCCAGCCATGCGGCGTAGTTCGCTCGCACGGGTTAAAGGGACGGGCGCGGAGTTTCCCCGCGGTTGCCGATCCTGACTTCTGCAATGTTGTTAAGGGATTACGGAGAGAGGTTTGATCTGATTTCTTACTCTACTTCTAGTGTGGCACATTCGAGGGGGTAAACCCGCCAAATTTTAAACTTTATTTTCGGAATGGAATCAATGCGTTGCGAGGAAACTGGCCTTGCAGGGGGCTTGACAAGATTTCGGCAAAAACCAGATTTGGACAGCTAAGGCTGTCCCCATCTGGTTTTTCAGCTTGTTCTGCTCTTCAAAACCTCGATCGCCTTCTGCATTTGCTGGTCGGGTTGTTGAGGTTGCGCCTTTTTCACCGCATCGTCGGCTGGCGTGATGTTTTCGTCCTCATCTGGCACCGGACCCTCTTCCTCGGTGTCGGCCACCAGAACGTTTGGAGTGATGGCGGTATCCTGAATCGCCTTACCGCTTGGCGTGTAATACTTTGCGATAGAGAGAATCAGCGCCGATCCATTGGGCAATTCCATGGTTTTTTGAATCGAACCATCGCCAAAGGTCTTATCGCCTACAACGTCGCCGCGCGCGTTTTCAAGAATGGCTGCAGCCACAATCTCCGCAGGTCCAGCCGTGCCTTTGTTAACCAGAACAACCACCGGCAGATTGGTAATGTCCTTGGAAGGATCCGCATTAAAAGCTTCCCGAGGATACTTCTGGCCCTGAAGATAGGTGATGGTGCCATGATTCAGAAAGAGATTCGCTGTCGCGATGCCTTCGGACTCGTCGCCCTCGGCAGAGTTACGCAAATCTAGAATCAGCTTCTTGGCCCCTGATTTTTGCAGCGCCTTGATTTTATTGGCAATTTCCTGTGATTTGCCTTTGGTGAAGGCATCGACGCGAATTTCAGCAATTCCGTCTTCGATCATCTTGTCGCTCACCGGCGGGATGGTGACGATGTCGCGGGTGATGACCACTTTCTGCGGCTCGGCGCGGCGGGCGCGCACCAGTGAAACAGTTACATTCGAACCTGGCTGTCCGGAAAGCAGGCTGCGTACTTCGCCAACCGACATCTCACGAGTGCTTTTGTTTTCGATGGCCTCAATAATGTCGGTGTCTTGAAGCCCGGCTTTATCTGCCGGCCCGCCGGGAATAACCGAAATTACCGACGCGTAACCAAAACGTTTGGAAATAGCGGCGCCGATGTCTGCTTTGGCGTCGGTTTGATGAGACTTGTATTCCGCGTACTCCGATGGGCTGAGATAACTGGAATTCGCATCCAGGGACTCGAGCAGTCCGTGCAGTGCGCCTGCGGTTACGACCGGAATGTTGGGCTCCTCGACGTATTCGCTGCGCACGCGCGACAGCACCTCGCTGTACACCTGGAGCTGGCGGTAGGCGCCGTCGTTGCTTGACGCGCGCACCCCATCCATTCCTCCAACCACCATAAACACCAGTACTACTGCGGATAACGCCAGAATTACAGCCTTGGTTTTTATTGACATCGGATTCGTTTTCTCGGAAAGGAAGTCACTTCCTGAGGAAGTGTTGCTATTATATCTGGTTTGATGCGAAATTCTCGGGATTTGCTTCCGTAAAATCCGCTCGTCGGTAACCAATTCTCAAATGTAGCGGGCGGCCGCCTTGTGACGCTCTTTCTACTCAGAAACAAGGACTTAAACCCGCAGCCACCGATCAGTGCGGATCGGGAGTGACGGTGGATGGATCCGGCAGGGTCGAATTATCGCCCGGAGGGTGCGCACTCGACCGATTTACACCGGTAATTTGGTAATCGCTATAGTCAATAGTCAGGACGGCTTTGCCGCCCATGCGTACATCAGTTTCGGATGCATTGTGAGCGGGTAGCCAGAACCCTCCGATTTTGGCCCAGCGATACTCAATTTGAGTGTGACTAACCCAAACGGAGGGGTTCTTGGCGGGCTCGCCCTGCATACGGGCGATGGCGAAGTCCCTGGAGTCGACCCATAGTTTCCCGCGATAGAGATATTTGCTTTTGCCCTTGGGACTGACCGATAGAACATAGAAATCGCCCTGCGGGGTGTGTTCAGTCCCAGCCCAAACGAAATTGTAATTCTGGGGGCTGATTTCCAGCTCTTTCCGATTCTGTTCCTCCTGTGCTTCCTGTTCACTGCTCAGCAATTTCAATAACACGTGATTGATCAGGATTTTCGAACCGGTTTCAGAAATGACCTTGAACTCCTTGTGGTCGGGAGCGGTGTACGTCGCTTCCACTTGCAATCCGGCATCGTGGCTGCCGAAGATGCCATGATAGTCGACGTGATAAACACGTTTGCCACGGTATCCGCGCAGGCTCCGCGCGCGTTCGGCATTCGCGGCCATCAGTTTTTGCACGATTACGTCGGTGGAAAGTTGCGGAGCCGAGTGCACATCAACTTCGGCCAGGCTGACGGTGGCCAGCAGTGTGAGCAGAAACACCCCAGCCTGTGCGGGAAAGTCTAAGCCGCGACGCTCCAGGCCTCCTGATCGGGGCACGTCCGGGGAGTGAATGAAAATCGGCACTCAATTTTCAATCTACCACAGTCGCTGGGGGCTCTAAGTCACCCAAGGACGAGAGTCTTTCGGGGCTGAAAATCAAAGACTTAATTTGTGATAACGGGCGACTCTCTGCAACCAGAAGCCGCCCGATTCACCGTACTGCCGCCAATTGAGTTCGCAGTTTGTGGGTTGCGCGGAACAACGTGTTCTTGATAGTGCCTTCGCTGGTATTGAGAATCCCCGCGACGGTTCGCAGTCGCAAGCCGTGGTAATGCTTCAACTCGAACACCACTCGCTCTCGCGGTGAAAGTCTTTGCATGGCTCGGACGATGCATCCCCGCAACTCCCGGCTAGCCATGTTGCGCTCCGGACTCGCGCCCGCCCGCTGATCCGGAATTCGATCGAGAACCTGCTCTTCCTCGCCATCCGACGAGATTGCCGTGGTTACGTCCCGATGGCGTGAAGAGCGCTTCCGCAAATGATCAAGACACAGGTTTGTCACGATGCGGTAGATCCAGGTGTAGAACGAGCATTCAAAACGGAAGCTGCCAATGTTGATGTAGGCACGGAGAAAGGCTTCCTGATAAATATCGCGCGCGTCCTCTTGTGACCCGGTGAGATGAATCGCCAGACGCAACACGGGCCGATCGTACTGCCGCACCAGTTCTTCGAAGGCGGCCGAATCTCCGAGCTGAGCCCCTCGGATCAGATGGGTGTCATCTACGCGAGCTGCGCTGATTTTTTCTGGATGATGGCATCGAAGCTGTAGAGCTTTTTCCACGGTTCTTCTCCCAAGCTTTAACCAACGAACTTGTAACCCGTGCCGTGCACGGTCAGAATGAATCGAGGTTCCTCCGGCTTGGGCTCCACTTTCTGCCGGAGGCGAACAATATGAGCATCCACCGTACGCGTGGTGGGAAAGCGATCGTACCCCCAGACATCTTCGAGCAGTCGGTCCCGGGTCAGAGTTTCCCCGGGATGAATGAGGAAGTACTTCAACAGCTCAAATTCTTTCGACGAAAAATCCAAAGCCTGCCCTTTGCGCGATACCTGGCAACTTCGTATGTTTACTTCGACTTCACCGAAGGAATATTTTTCATCGGTCTTCGGAGCAGTGCGGGCTCGGCGCAACACTGCTTTCACCCGCGCCAGCAGCTCACGAATCGAAAATGGTTTGGTAACGTAGTCGTCAGCTCCTAACTCAAGGCCGACGACTTTATCCACTTCCTGGCCGCGTGCCGTCAGCATGATGATCGGAATCGACGGGCGCTTAGATTTGAGCTGCTTGCATACGTCCAACCCGCTCATGCGCGGCATCATGACGTCGAGGATGACGAGGTCCGGAGACTCGGCGATCGCCCGCTCCAGGCCAGCCACGCCGTCTCCAGCCGTAATGACCTGGTGTCCCTCGAATTCGAAGTTGTCACGGAGCCCCGAGACCATGTTGGGCTCATCTTCGACAATAAGAATCTTGGCCATGCTTTGAATCTCCGTGTCTTACGCCAGTGCCGTCTTGACAGTGTTTGCTTGAATCGCTACAGGCAGATTGATGGTGAACTTGCTGCCTCGACCCGGAACGCTGTCCACGACTACGTCTCCACCATGCGCTCGAACAATGTGACGAACTAATGCCAGCCCCAAACCGCTGCCCTTGGTGTTGTGGACCAAGGGATCCCCCACCCGATAAAACTTGTCAAAAATCTTCTGCTGCTCGGTTGGGGGAATTCCGATGCCATGATCCACAACCTCGAGCTTGACCGAGCCGTTATCGCGAAAAAGGTTGACTCCGATATATTTCTGGTCCTGCGAATACTTGAGCGCATTGTTGACCAGATTCAATAACGAGCGCGCCATGGCCTCGCGGTCCACGCTGAGCGGCGGCACGTCTTCTGCAATCTTTTCCTCAAAAGCAAATCCGCTCTGCTCGATCTGGTAGCGATAAGATTCGAGCGTATTGCGCACCAGTTCGCGCATATCGGTCTGGCGGAAGTCGTATTCCTTGCGGCCAGCTTCGATCCGCGAAAAATCCAGTATGTTGTTGATCAGCGCAGTAAGGCGCTCGCTCTCTTTGCGGATAATGCTGTAATACTCCTGATATTTATCAGGCGATTTCAGTCTTCCCATCTCCAGAGTTTCGGCGTAGAGCCGGATCAGAGAGAGCGGTGTCCGTAACTCATGCGAAACATTGGACACGAAATCAGACTTCAGCCGCGCCAGCGCCATCTCCCGCGAAATATTCCGATGCGTCATGACAATCCCGCCGGTGAGCAGCAGCGAGATAGCGCCAAGGATCAAAAAGCCGGTGTGCACAAAATGCTGGCCGAGTGCAGCCAGAGTCGTTCCGTGCATCTTGATCGCCAGCGTCAGCCCTGGGAATGCGCCTTCGAGATTTCGCTCTACCTCCGGCTCACCGCCGTCCCAGCCCACCGAAGCCGCCAATGGCGCGGACTCGTGCCGGGGATGGATCATCAGCACAACGTGGTTCCTCTCCCCTTTTTCCTCCTGATGGCTTAAAAGTGTCTCCATCATTTCCGGAAAGAACCGGTCGCTCAGGTACTCGGCATCAAATACCATACCGGCAATGGCCTTGTGCCCCCCCGAGCTGTCCTTCGTCAGGAAAATAGCGGCGGATTGATACAGGTGTTTCTCACCTCGGGGAGCCCAGTTATTAAAAAAGGAGTAGGTCTTACCGTGCTGCGACATCTCCTCCATATTCTTGACTTCATCCTTGTACTCCACTTGAATCCATCCGCTGGTCATGTTGGAAAAATCTTCGGCCTCCCCGCGAAACATAGGTTCCTTAAGACGGGATGGCTGGGAGCGGAACGTCAATCCCCTCCCCGGTTCATAGACGAAAATATGGGCGATGTACGGGTGGGTCGAAAGAATTCTGTCCATCGTTTCCACACAAGCTTCGCCAGCGCTGGGGAATTCGCCGCGCACATCGTCGGCAAGCTCGTAGGCTTTTTCGTTGATGTCCTTCTCGGAAATCGCAAGCACCTGATTGAAATCGCGCTGAAAGGCAGCTTCCACGCCACGATCACGCTGTACTTCATTCAAATGCACGGCGCTCAGGATGACCAGAGCAGCGGCGGGCAACACCACAGCGAGTTCCAGGGTCAGTATCAACCGGGTTCGCTCGTTCCATCGCCGCTTTGATTTCATCGTGGTCTCCTGATCCGGGATGCACCCACTGGATCAGCTCGGATGCAAACATAGTTGAACCCCGCACAGTGATGTGTCAATCCTGGGTAAAAACAAGTAAAAAGTTGTGAACTCGTTGATTCTTGGGATGTCAGGGCGGATGAGCTTGAGTGGAACTGAGGTTAAGGCAGGCGGAAATTCACGGTCACGTAGGTCTGAGCTTCCACCGCAACACCGTTGCGAAGGTAAGGCTTGTACCGCCATTGCCTGACGGCTTCAACCGCAGCCCGGCCAAGCAACAGCGAACCGTCCACCAGTTTCAAATCGCGGATACTTCCGTCTTTGCCAATCCAGGCCTGCAGAATCACCGCACCTTCGACCCCAGCTTTTAACGCTTGCTCCGGATAGCTAGGCGTGACTTTTTGCAAGAGCAATGCCCGGGATAAATCCTCAGCCAGGTTTACCGGTTCAACTTGGCTCAGCAGGCTGGGGGAACGTTTGAGACTAACCGTTTGGGGCGTTGGGGTCTCCGGTTGCGGCCGGGACAAGCTTTCCGGAATGAAAACCCGCGCGGTCTCGGGTGGGAGACGATCTTGAGGCGAATTGGCATCGGCCTGCTGAGTTTCAGCGGGAGGGACTGCAGTTTCATCCGTCAGGAAAATTGTTTGACTGGCGGGTGCGCGCACTTTCGATCTGCGGCCTGCGGGAATTTGCGTTGCAGCTTGTGCCAGCACAGAGGTCACGGAAACGACATCAATTGCAGGCGATCTCTGTTTGGCCAGTCGCGTTGCCGCCTGCTGGTACGCAGTAGCCACGCTTGCAAATACAGTCTGAACCCGCAATGGCGAGCCATAGATGGAGCCAGCAGCAAGAAAAACCAAGCCGAGAAGAACAGACCCGACAAGTCTCTTACGGGTATATCTTTTGGCCCAACCCGGAGCTTGCGCCCCGGAAATCCGTGCTGCAATCGAGCGGAACAAGCCCCGGTCCAGGGTGGCAAACGTAAGGTGCACCGGCGCATTACCCCGGCTGCCGGCGGGGATGCACGATGGGGAGGGCATAACCTGGTCTGCCGCGATTGTCGCAGCAGTTTCTTCGAGCTGTATCGGCAGCTTCTCGATTTCCTCGGCGGACGTCATCGGCGACGCTGGCCTTTGAACGAAATCGCCTCTTGCGATCCAGGCTCGCATACAGGCTAGAAATCGGTCGTTGCCGAGCACGGAATATTTCACTTGATCCGAGATCAATGGCTTGGTCAAGACGAGATCAGGGCCATCCTGCGCGTCGATCTTCGGAACTCCAGCGGTGAGCGCCAGCGTGAAGGCAGTCTTATTCAACTTCAATTCGCGAGAGTTTTGCAGCAGAAAAGCCGCTTCCGGGCCACTATCGCAGTCCGCCACGATCACATCGAAGCTGCGGCTGGTAAGCCATTCGACGGCAGCAAAAATGTCTGAACAGTATTCAATCTCGAGTTCCAGCTCTTTGAAAGCCTGGACCAGCGGGCGCGAGCTTTCTTGATCGCACGAGAACAACAGTGAGACTGGCATCAACTATCAGGCTAGTTTCACCGCCGGAAAACGACAAGTTACGAACTACCACTATTGTGCTATATCAAAAGTCGGGGTAACCGCCGAGCCCATTACCTGTACTACTGGACCGGGCCACCAGCGCGGCAATCGGCGCCATTTGAAAGAGATGGCAAACAAGCATTGCCATTGCCTTTGCTGGACGCATAGAATCCTCTCTTAACGCTGGTGAATAAAAAAGCTTCACCACGAGGCTGATCGAAAGAGGCTGATTGAAGAAAGTCATCGCGATGTATCCCGGGTCGTTTGATCCGCCGACTAACGGGCACCTCGATTTGATCGCGCGCGGCAGCAAGATATTTGACGAACTGGTTGTAGCGATCCTGCGCAATGCGGAAAAGGATCCATTGTTCAACCTGTCCGAGCGCCTGCTGATGCTCGAAGCAATGACTGCCGGTTTCAAGAATGTTCGCATAGATACGTTCGACGGCCTGATGGTGGACTATGCGGCCAAAGTCAATGCCAGCGCCGTGCTGCGCGGCATCCGCGCCATCAGCGATTACGAGTACGAATTGCAGATGGCTTTGATGAACCGCAAATTGCACCCGGAGCTTGAGACTGTTTTCATGATGCCCGCGGAACAGTATTCTTACCTGAGTTCACGTCTGGTGAGGGAGATAGCTCAGTTGGGCGGATCGGTCAGAGGTTTAGTTCCGGAAATGGTTGAACAACGGCTGAAAAACAAGCTAGACCCCGCTATTAAGTTGGCAAACGCCAGAAACCCGAAATCAAGGAAACGAGTATGACTCCAGTTACGGAAGCAACTCTAGCGTTAAAACTAACCGATCGAATCAACCGCATCGAGCCCTCCGCCACGATGGCCGTGGTCGCTGAAGCTGACAAACTGCGCCAGCAGGGCATCGATGTGGTAGATTTCGGTGCTGGCGAACCGCACTTCGCCACGCCGCAACACATCAAGGATGCCGGCATCGCCGCCATTCAGGGCAACTTCACGAAATACACCGCAGTTAGCGGAACTACTGAACTCCGCGATGCTATTGCCCATCGGCATGCAGTTGATTTCGATTCGGATTACCGCCGCGAGGAAGTGATTGCCTCAACCGGCGGCAAGCAGGCGCTGTTTAACGCTGTGCAGGTTCTGGTCGATCACGGCGACGAAGTGCTTTTGCCGGTTCCTTACTGGGTTTCATTCAAAGACATCGTGCGCTATGCGGGCGGAAATTGCGTATTGCTCGAAACCGATGAGGCTCAAGGTTTTCGCGTCACCGCGAAAATGATCGAGCGCCTGATCACCCCGCGGACGAAACTCATCATTCTGAACTCACCGTCGAATCCTTCAGGAGCGGTTATGTCGCCGGAGGATCTCACTGAAGTGGTGCGCTTGGCGCACGAGCGTGGAATCTGGGTGATTTCCGATGAGTGCTATGTATATCTGAATTACACGGCGAAGCGTTTCTCGGTGGGAGCATTGCGCGACTACCGCGAGCGTATGGTGATCATCGGGTCGCTTTCGAAAACTTATGCAATGACTGGTTGGCGATTAGGTTATGCGCTGGGTCCGACGGCCGTGATCAGCGCCATGCAAAAGCTGCAAGGCCAATCAACGTCGAACCCAACATCAATTGTGCAGAAGGCGGCGGTGGCCGCGCTGAAGGGCCCGCAACAATGCGTAACTGACATGCGCTCCGAATACATCAATTTGCGCGATCATGTTATCAATGGACTACGTTCGATTCCTGACGTGAAATGCACACTGCCCGAGGGAGCGTTTTATGCTTATCCGAACGTGTCCGCGTTTTTCGGCCGCAGCGGCGTGAAGTCGGCTTCCGATCTGGCGGGGAAATTGTTGCGCGAAGCGCATGTTGCCACGGTTCCCGGCGAAGGTTTCGGCACCCGCGATCACATTCGGGTTTCGTACGCCACCTCGGTGGCGGAACTGGATCGGGGGTTGCAGCGGGTGCGGAAGTTTCTCGCATCACTATGAGGCGCGGCTTCCGTGTAACGCCGCCTCGGCGGCTGTCGTGGGGGCTTCGCGCCCGCATTTCGGAGGGCAAGATGCTCGGGACAGCCGGCAAACGCCGGCGCAACTCGGTTTGATTCTGCGATACCATTCCTCAGTTTGCCTTGCCACATGATCGACCTTTACCCGCTGCTAATGTCGCCCGTCTTTGACCCACGTCCCTGGGGCACAACGGACCTGTCTCCCATTTATCCCAATCATCGTTTCGAGGAAAAGATCGGAGAATCATGGCTCACCGGAGATGCCGGTAAGGTGGCGAATGGGCCGCTGCGAGGAAAGTCGTTAGCAGAGCTAAGCGTGCAATACGGGCGTCCATTAGTCGGCGAGGCGGCCAAGGATTCCACTCGCTTTCCGTTGCTCACTAAGTTTTTGTTTCCGCATGAGAAACTTTCGGTGCAAGTTCACCCTGATGACGAATGCGCGCGCCGCGCAGGTCAACCTTGCGGCAAGACTGAGTGCTGGTATGTGGCCCATGCCAGGCCGGGAGCGCAGATTGGTTTGGGCCTTCAACCGGGAGTTACCAGCGCTCAACTTGAAAAGGCAATAAACGAAAATCGTGCCGAAGAATTGTTGAATTGGATCCACGTCTTTCCTGGCGAAATGATTTATGTCGCGGGCGGCACTGTGCACACGCTCGGGCCCGGGTCGATTATCGTCGAGACCCAACAGCAGTCAGACACAACTTATCGTTTATATGATTACGGGCGGCCGCGCGAACTGCATCTGAAGGAGGGCCTCGCGGCTGTGAAAGAGAAAGTCGCTTCGGGCAAAGTGATCCGTCCCGCGCCTGCGATGTTAAATGGAACAAGGAACCGATGGTCGCCGCTTGTGTCTTCACCTTTTTTCACAGTTGAAATGTTCGAATTGAAAGAGGGCCAGAATTTTAGAAATAAGAATGTTGAGAAGAAAGACAGCAAGAGTTCGGTGCAGATCTTGGTGGCGGTGGAAGGCTGTGCTGCGGTCGAAGCGCCTGGCACAGAGCCGGTCACGCTGGCAAAGGGCGACGCTGTCGTGGTACCCGCGTCGATTGAGAATTTCCATGTTCGCCCGCAGTGGACAGTGGAATTTCTGAAGGCTTCATTGCCGAGCGGCTCGGTGCCGGAGCCGGAAACCAGAATATGAGCGACGAACGAGGCCGTGAATCCATAGCCAAAAGAAGTTTTAATTTCTATCCTGTGATCCTTGCCGGAGGTCGCGGAACCCGATTCTGGCCGCTAAGCCGCAAGCACCGAGCCAAGCAACTGCTGGCCCTCGACGGCAAACAAACTATGATCCAGCAGACGGTTTCGCGCCTGCTGCCGCTGGCTCCGGCAAAAAGTTTTTGGATTATCACCAATGAAGATTCGCAGCGCGAACTTTCGCGCCAGACTCCACGGCTTAGTAAACAACAAATCATCGCTGAACCGGTAGGACGAAACACTGCGCCGGCCATCGGATTGGCAGCCTTCATCCTGATGCAAAGCGATCCCGATGCAGTGATTGGAATGTTCCCGTCGGATCACGTTATTGGTGACGAAAAAAGCTATCGCCGAATTTTGCAGGAGGGCATCAAAATCGCTGCGGCAGGCGAGAATATTGTCGTGCTCGGAATTCGCCCGACGCGACCTGAAACCGGATACGGCTATATCGAAGTCGACTCGGCGGCGGGAGGTGCACGCCGGGTGCGCCGTTTCGCCGAGAAACCTCCCGCCGAACGCGCAGCCCGATTTGTCGATGCGGGAAATTATTTCTGGAACAGCGGCATGTTTATCTGGAGCGCTCGAACTCTGACCAATGCGTTGCGCGAGCATTTGCCGAAAACAGCGGCGCTGGTTGAACAGATCGCGAAGACGTTCGGAACCAGAAAGTTTGCCGCAACGTTTCGCCGCCTCTATCCCAAGTGCGAAAACATCAGCATAGATTACGCTGTGCTCGAGCCGCGCTCATCCAAAGGGCGGCAGAATTCCAACATCTTCTGCCTGCTTGCAGATTTCGGGTGGAACGATTTGGGATCGTGGACCGCGTTGCACGAGCATCACACCGCCAAAAAACAACCGTCGGACGGTAACTTGATTGCGAGCGAAGGTTTTTTCTCCCTGAATGCTGCTGGTAATTACGTTCATTCTCCCAAAAAATTTGTGGCGACCGTAGGGGTGAACGATCTGGTAATCGTAGAAACGGATGACGCACTTTTGATCACTACTCGCGAGCACGCGCAGGACGTCGGCAAAATTGTGAAATATCTGGATGAGAAGAAGCTGCTTAAATTAGTGTAGAGGTCGTCGGTCGTTCGTCGCTGATAGCTGGCAAAACTAAAACGATCTTGCCAACGGTCAAGGACGAATGACCAACGACCGGTTCTCATGACTGCTCCCATAAAATTCGGCACTGACGGCTGGCGAGGCATTATCGCTGACGATTTCACCTTCGACAACGTGCGCCGTGTAGCGGGCGCGATTGCGGGCTATGTTTTTAAGCATGAAGACCCGCGTCGCGGGGTAATCGTCGGCTATGACACTAGGTTTGCTTCACCTACTGCAGCCCGGGTCGCCGCGGAAATCCTGGCCGCAGCCGGCATTCCCGTGAGCTTAGCCAACGATTACACTCCCACGCCAGCCATCTCCTATGCGGTAAAGCATCGCGCAGCTGCAGGCGGGTTGGTCATTACATCGAGTCATAATCCGTGGAACTGGAATGGGGTGAAGTTCAAGGGCAAGTTCGGAGGATCCGGTACGCCGGCGATCATGAAAGCGATCGAAGAGGAGTTGGCCGCCGGCACCATGCCCATCGGCCAGAAAGCTACGATCGAAGAAGTCGATTTGAAACAGCCATACGTCGCGGCGATCAGCGCTTTCGCCGATCTTAACGCCATTGCCGAAGCGAATTTCAAGTTTGCTGTCGATTCAATGTACGGCTCCGGACGGGGCGTGCTTACGGGCATTTTCAGCGAGCGTGGAATTCAGCACGTAACCATCCGTCAGGAAGTCAACCCGCTTTTTCCCGATATTAATCCTGAACCCATCGAGCCGCACTTAGCCATGCTGCAGCAAACCGTGGTGAAAGAGCAATGCGATGCCGGACTCGCGACCGACGGTGACGCCGATCGAATCGGCGCCGTAGCCGAGGACGGCAGCTTCGTGGATTCTCACAAGATTATTTCCGTTCTGCTGCAATGGTTACTCGTCAGAAAAAAATGGCCCGGAGAAGTGGTGCGGGCTTTCAACACCACCCGCATGATCGATCGCATTGCGGCAAAGCATGGCCGCAAAGTGAACGAATGCCCGATCGGATTCAAGTACGCCGCTGATTTGATGATGGAACGCGAAATTGTCATCGGCGGCGAAGAGTCCGGGGGCATTGGCTATTCGCGATTTTTGCCGGAGCGCGATGGCCTTCTGAATTCGCTGCTTTTGGCCAATGTCATGGCCGACGAACGAAAGCCGCTGGGCCAGTTGGTGGCCGATTTGCAGCGCGAGTACGGTTCACACTATTACGGGCGGCGCGATCTTCACGTTCCAGAAGATGTGAAGCAACAGGCCATCCAGCGCGCCCGATCCGACCAAACCAACCGTTTGGGCGCTTACGGCGTCTTAAGAAAAGAGAGCCTCGACGGAATAAAGTTCTTTCTCGATGCGCCCACAAATGGCAATGGCGCCGAAGCGTGGTTGCTATTCCGAGCCTCGGGAACGGAACCGCTGCTGCGAGTGTATGCGGAGGCTGCATCGCCGGAATTAGTGACGGAAATCCTGTCGAAGGCTGAGGCATTCGTGCAAAGTACTTAGGGCAAGCACTTAACCTGCCGTTCACCGCACTTACGTGACTCGCAATTAAAACCGCCGGGTAAGATAATCATAATTACCGATGAGCAATGCAACTGCCACCACGCCTGCTCCAACCGACTCGCCCGAAGCGCGTCGGTATAACCGTGTTCGGAGATGGCTCGGTATTGCGGATTTTCTCCTCGGCCTTCTTCTTCTTGTCGTTCTTCTAGGCATGGGATGGAATGGAACGCTGCGCGATCTTGCCTTGCACGGCAGTTATGAACACTACACGCTAGCAGTTTTTCTTTATGTCGTGATGCTCATGCTGATTGGAAAACTGCTTGGCCTGGGCCTCGACTACTACGGGTTTCGATTGGAACGTCGCTACAATCTGTCCAACCAAAAATTGCGCGCTTGGGTTTGGGACGAAACCAAAGGTTTTCTAGTCGGCGTGGTGTTGGCGTCGATTGTAGTCGAAATACTTTACTTCATAATTCGCGAATTCCCGCAGCATTGGTGGGTAATCGCGTGGGCTGCATTCTTAGGTTTGTTCGTCTTGATGGCGCAGCTTGCTCCTGTAGTTTTGTTTCCCATTTTTTATAAGTTTGAACCTCTCGACAACGAGGACCTGAAAACCCGTCTACTCGGACTCAGCGAACGAGCCGGAACGCGAGTGCGCGGCGTCTATAAGTGGAATCTTTCGGAGAAAAGCAAGAAAGCCAACGCGGCCTTGACTGGACTCGGTAACACGCGGCGGATCATTCTCGCGGATACTTTGCTCGAAAATTATTCAGCTGACGAGATTGAAGCCGTGCTGGCGCATGAGCTCGGACATCACGTGCACCGGCATATTCTCAAAAGCATTGCGGTTCAGGCAGGGATTACGCTGGTCGGATTTTGGGCGGCAAACTGGGTTCTTCACTACGCGGTGGACCGAACCCACATGTTTGTCACCGTCTCTGACTTTGCCAATCTGCCGCTGTTGGTGCTGGTTTCGACCGTCCTGTCTTTCCTCTTGTTACCAGCTCTCAATGCCTACTCTCGTTACAACGAACGGCAGGCTGACCGCTATGCATTTCAGTCCATCCCCAGTGTCGGGCCGTTTATTTCTTCCATGAACAAATTGGCAGACCAGAATCTGGCAGAGCGGTCTCCATCGCGATGGGTTGAATGGTTTTTTCAATCGCACCCCGCAATTTCGCGGCGGGTGACGGCGGCGGAAGTGTGGGCCAGCATGCAAACTCCGGCCGCTTTCCAGAAATAGAAAAAAGCATTCTGTAGAACCCTGCCTTGCCCCGAACCGTCACTTTTGACAGTTACATTCCCAGATTGACAAGGTCAGAATTCGCCTAAGCCGTGGGAGACAGGCCGAATTCTCGTTCACACATCAGCGAGGAGATCAATCTTCACACGCCGAAACCATCAGCTGTGGCGGCTTAGCGAATTTGTAGATCGGAGGAATTTATGCATGAAGAAGGAAAGGTCCCCAAGGTAGTTATTGGTGCCATGCTTCTGTTGGGCTTGGTGATGACAGTGTCCCTTCCGGGTATGGCGAGAGAAAAGACTGAAACGATTGAGGCCACGGCGTTCGGTACCGGCACCCAAATGGGTCAGAATATCGGCGTGACCTTGAATATTTATGAGTTCTCGACTCCTGCCGACAAACAGACACTCGTTCAATCCTATGAAAAGGGTCAGAACCAGGGACTCGTAAATGCTCTACAGCGGATGAAGGCGGTAGGCCACGTCGAGATCACTGGCACACTCGGCAATGACTGCTCCTATATCAAGATGATTCCCACGCCGACGGGAAGAAAAATCGTCTTTGTGACCAATCGCCAGATCAGGTTCGGTGAAGCGTTCTTTGACACTCAGTCTCAATCGTTCAACCTCACCGCCGGCATACTCGAGATAAACGACCAGGACAAGAGCAAGAGCACAGGAGCCTTGTATCCCGAGGCCCAGCTTGTCCTCGACAAACAAGGGCAACTGCAGTGGGACCTGAATCAGAACCCTTGGAAACTGGTTGACGTGCTCGATTGGGCGGGAACGCCTGGCGTTAACTAGTGAGCAGGACCACGTTCACGGCTCTTAAAAGGTTCTGATCGAAGGATGTCCGACTCTTAATTGGCCGGTTGCGTTGAAGATCGAATCCCGAGGTGCATTATGCAATTCTGCCGGTGCTTCGCAGTTAGGTGTATTTCGCTAATGTCGATGTTGTTGCTGTTTCTTGGTAACTCAAATGCCGAGTCGAAAGACAGCAAGTATGTTTGTTCCGAACCAAATCCGGCGCAGCTGTGTTCGAGTGCCAACACATGCGGATCCTCTTCCAGTCCTTGCAGCGTGGATGTAAAACGGACGGCGGATTCAGCATCCTCCACTCCCAGCATCCCGAACGCTAAGGGTAATTCGCTTTTCTGCGTGAAGGTCGGCACCACGATTAAGTGGAACAGCAGCGGCAAGGACAACGGCTTCGTTGTCGATGTCGGCCCTGCATCTCCGTTTGAACCAGCGGGCGCCATCATCGGCGGTTCCGATCGCTCAGTCTCAGTCTTGGCAAAACGGCCGGGATGCTTTAAGTATTCCGCGGGAGCTTGCCAGTCAGGAGCGACCTACGGAATGTGTGGAACCGCGCATGCGGAACTCATCGTCACCGATGGCAAATGAGCCGTAGTCGAGTATTGATCTGGGTGTCGGGCGATGCTTTTTAGGAGTGCGATGTTCGTAATAAGTGACAGTTGGCACTACTAGATACTCGTGATGCACTAGCTGGCGCACGCGAAATTGTTGGCTTTTGCTGCGCAATGTTTCTCCGCTGTTAAAAGCACCCAGACGCCAAATGCAAGCTGTATCTGGAGGACAACGGAATGTCGAAGGATAAAGCCAGGCTGACCATAGGAATCGACGGACGTGCGCTCCCGATCTTGCCGCCAGAACGCGACGCTCGGGTTTGGGCGAAATTGGTGCGGGTATTGTTCTACACACCCGGTTTTCTGGCCATGCTGTTACTCAAGGCGGGCGAACCAGAGGCCTTTGGCATCACGGTAGAGTTGCTGATGCTGTCCAGCGCTGCAGCCATTGTCGGGGGTCTATTTATCGGCACGCAATCATCGGGCGCAGGCGCTGATCATTCCTCCGAGGTCGGCACCTGGAGCGGAGCGTTGGTGCTCGAATTGCTCGCCGTTGTGCCCTTGTTGTGTGCGATCCCAGCGTTGTTCCATCAACTGGCGCATAGCAGGTTGCTGCATGCGCTGGCACCCGGCGCTCTCGACATCAGTCTGGGCGCCTCCGAGTTGCTACCCATGGTAGCGATCCTGCCGTTCATGCTCTATCAGCTCGCCGGTTTCGGCACCTTGGACTACATCGTGCCGAAGCGCGTGAACTGGAGTATCAACATCGGTATTCTCTGCCTGATCATTGCCTCTTATGTCGCTAACCGTGAAGGCGCCTACGGTTGGGAAAAGAGATTCGCCGCTCTTCTGGTCGTAGCCATGGCGCTTATCGTGTTTTACGGAGTGCTCAAGCTCAGGGAGATGCAAGTGACCTACGACGCTAAGTGCCCGCCGAAGAGCGCAGAGAAAGCCGTGAGAGCTGCCGCCTGAAAACCCTTGCCGTGTGCGAACGGGTCCAGTTGGCGAGCGGAGCGCGGTAATTGCATCGAAGAGGATGGGTGGAACGTTCATCCATGTCGTGTGCATTTCGGCTAGGATCGCGGTTACGCGGCCGCTTCCTGTTTCCTTAGCAGATGCAACTCGGCTTGTGGAATAGCGAATTCCGAAAAGCCGCAATCCAAACAGACAACCAGCGTCGGAAATGCCATCACGCCAGGCCTGTCAACACCTTTCACGCCGTGGGAATGGATGAAAATCTCAGAACCTAACTGCACTTGATTGATCGATCTGCAGCTTATACAGGACATGACAACCAGACTTGTGGGGTCTCCGAGTAGCGAGCGCATTCTACAGTCAGTTCCGTCAGGTGATCCCCTCGTGTGTGTCTTGTCCGGAAAACGGAACAGGCCAGGCACCCTCCAGGAGAAGTTTCGGGGATTAATACTAAACGGATCCCTCATTGGGCGACGCCGTTAACCCCGTGGCTCAGAACCGTCAGCAGGGACATACGCAAAGAAACGTGGAATGCTGGGCGGGGCTGGCTTATGATGTGTCGGTCGTGAAGTTGTGAGCCGCCCACGCTTGCGCAAGGATCCACCGGGGACGCTTATGAATTGCCGTGGATGCGGAGTTGAAGTCGATCCCTCAGAAGAGCAGGTCAACACGACCGTTGACCAAATTCTTGAGACCTCTCTTGCGGATGCGGTAAAGAAAGGTGGAGTCTGTCCGCTTTGCGGCCATTCCAAACAGGTACCTTACTCCCACCGCAAGACCGTTCTGTTCGCTCTGCTATTGGCGTGCCTGCTCGTTAGCGTCGGTGTGGGGATTGGCCTCCAAAGATCGCGGGCGACACAGCGTGCAGCCGTTGCCACCGATGCGGTGGCGCGGATGGCCGCCAATGCAGACATCGTTCGACTGATCGGGATGCCGATTGCAATCGCAGCCGGACTGCAAGGAGAAATCAAACAGGACGAAACCGGATGGAAAGAAGCGCATCTGACGATTCCTGTGCACGGTCCCAACGGTGATGGGATAGCGCACGTCGTTGGCGGCAGGGGAACAGGCCCGTGGACTTACACTACCTTCGAGATAGATTTTGAGAAGCTACACGAGAAGGTAGATCTCGTATCCGGGCGAGTGGTCGAATACGATCCCAATGCTTATGTGGAGGTTCATCTCCAATCAGCAGCGGTGCCGGAATATAGAAATACGGTTGCTGCGGCAGCGCGGTTTGACGGAGATTTCCCCTGTGTCTTTGCACAAGTGGGCACTGGCGGCGTGCTTCCTCAGCTTGGCAGTTGTGCCATGCCTACGACGCACAGCGATCCGGTGGACCGGTTCGAAGCTGACCTGCGCTACGGAAACTTCGTGCTGCGCGAGACCGATCTCTTTCTTGACGATGTCATCAAGGTTCCGCTTACTCGCACCTATACGTCGAACGAGTGGGTAGATCAAAATCCGGTGCACGCATTTGGACGCAATTGCAATCATCCTTATGACATTGCTCCGATCGGTACGCGAAATCCGTACACGTATCAAATGATCGTGCTCGAAGACGGCGACTTCTTGTATTTTGATCGAATTTCCAAAGGCACGGGTTATGCGGACTCGGTGTTCCAGCATTCAGAAACCTCCAGTTGTTTCTACAAAGCAACGACGCGATGGGACGGCCATGGATGGACAACGAGGCTCGCGGACGGTTCAGAAATGCTGTTTCCTGAGTCTTATAACGCCAGCAGTCTGGCGCAAGGCGCGCCTTATGAGATGCGCGACGCCAACGGCAACCGCCTGGAATTGAAGCGCGATTCGCGGCGGAACTTACAAGAAATCAGGACTCCGCATGAACACTGGATCAGGTTCACGTACGACGATTCTTCGCGCATCAAGCGGGCAGAGGATGACGCGGGTCACTGGGCGCAATACGAGTACAACGCCGATGGAATGCTGAAGTCTGCGGTCTCGTCTTCGGGCCGGGAGAGGCATTACGAGTACGACGGAGTTCTCATGACTCAGATCACTGATGAGAACAGGCGCCTGCTGCTCCGCAATTGGTTCCGGCAACGATTTCTTATACGCCAGCAGTTTGGCAGTGGAGCAGTTTTTGTATACAGCTACGATTGGCCCAGCGACGAATATTACCCGAGGAAGGTTCTGGTCACGCTGCCTGATTCTACGAAGCGAGAAGTGCGCGTGGCTGATTCAGTTCCGGAGTTCGTGAAAAATTACCATCGATAGACCTCAATCACTTGGCCGGAAAACTTTATTGACCCAACCACAGTTCACGCCGTTTTTTCGCGCACATTCCATTCCACCGCGTGCTGAACCAGTTCGCGCGCACTTCGCAGAGAGAGTTTCTCTTTAATATGCGCCTGGTAGGACTCGACCGTTTTCACGCTAAGGTGCAGGGCCTCGGCAATCTGACGTGTTCCCTGACCTTCGCCAATTAGCCGAAAAACTTCCAGCTCGCGGTCCGTAAGATCGGACACTGACGTATGTTCTGAAGGGCTGGCGCCGCGAACGTAGTGTCGCAACATGCTGTTCGCAATTCGATCGCTCACATAAATTTCACCGCTCAAAATGCGACGCAGCGCCACCAGCACCTTCTCTGTGGCTTCCTGCTTCATGATGTAACCGTTTGCCCCGGCCCGCAAGGCCCGTTCCGCATAGATCGATTCATCGTGCATGGAAAGAATCAGGACGGGAAGACGTGGAGACGTTATTCGGATGTTTTTTAACAGCTCTAACCCATCCGGACCATTGAGCGAGATGTCTACAATAAGGATGTCCGGTCTGGTGCTGTGAATCGTCGACAGCGCACATTGCATTTCTTCGGCTTCACCACACACCACGAGATCGCTTTCCCGATTAATGAGGAGCGTCAAGCCCTGGCGCACAATAGGATGATCATCAACCACGAACACTGTTTTCTTTTTGGCGGGGAAATTGTTGTTGATTTGTTTAGGAATCATGAGCCAACCTTTCTCTTCCTTTGCTCGCCCCTTGTCAATGGGAATTGACATGTGATGGCAAGCCCGCGGACTCTGGCGCCGCACTCGACTTTAAGCGATCCGCCAATCATTCGCGCTCGATAGTTCATGATTTGCATCCCCATGCCTGCGCCATTCCTGGGAAGTTCCGCTAGGTCCAAACCGTCGTTTTCTATTCTCAAGGTACCGGATTCCTTACTGGCAGAGAGGCTGATTGTTATATTTTTGGCCCGCCCGTGCTTGATGGCGTTATTCACGGCTTCCTGCGCAATCCGATACAGATGGGTAGACATATTGGCGTCATAAATAAGAACAGGTTCATCAATGCGTAAGCAGCAAGAAATGTTGAATAAGTCTTCGACCTCAGCCGCCCATCGCTTCAAGGCCGACATTAGACCATGAGCGTCTGATATCACGGGTGAAACGCCATGCGCCAGTTCTCTAGTCTTCTGAATGGCCTCATTAACCATCGCCACGATCCGGGCTGCTTCGGCCGCTTCCGGAAGGCTTTTTTCTGCCAGTTTCTGCTCTTGAACCTTGCTCAGAAACGCAATCCCAGTCAGTTGTTGCCCAAGACCATCATGCAGATCACGACCAATACGACGTTGTTCTTCCGCGCCAATTTCCAGAATTGCCGTCTCCAGACGCTTGCGCTCTGTGATATCAAGGCCAGTGGCGATGATGTAGGCTGGCGCTCCATCATCACCGGGGAGTATCGTGCTTGACCAGGCGATCAGCCGCTGCGAGCCATCCCGCGCTACCCACGAAGTTTCATAGTCCTTGGACGCATGCTCGACACGCAATTGTTCAATAAGAATCTTGAACCGTTGTGCTTCTTCCGGAACCACGCACAAATCCCAGAAATATTTATGCTTGACCTCTTCGAAGGAATAACCAGAGACGTGCTCACAAGCCCGGTTGAAACGGACGATGCGGCCTTGCGGATCCAGCACCACCACCAAAGCGCCGACCGTGTGCAGTATCGCCGAAACTACGTTGCGTTCTTCCTGCAGCGCTTCTTCCGTCCGCTTCAGCTCAGTGATGTCAAACGCAATGCCGTGGATGAACCATGGCCGGCCGTTCTTGCGCCGAATCATCTTGGCTTCGCAATGAAACCACACCACTTTGCCATCTCGCGCTATCACGCGATACGCCGACCGCAGCGGCGTGCCCGAGAGAAACATCTGCGCTGCCTCGACGCTCCATCGTTGTTTGTCCTCGGGGTGGATTTGCTGATACCAGCGAATCGGATCTTCCAGCCATTCTTCCTGCGAAAAACCCAGGCTGGCTTCAATCTGTGGGCTCACATAAGCTTCTCCGATGCCTCGGTCCAAATGGGCCATGAAAACAACTGCAGGAATTTGCTCGACCAAAGCCCGGTAGATAGCGTCAACGTTAGGCAGTTGCTCTTCGGACTCGTCCCCGCTTCCTTCGGGACCCGACGTAACCGGCTGGGAGGGATCGGTAAGGAACATCGCGGCGAGATCCGCAAGAAGAGTTTCTGCCTGGCTTACACTCACGACTTCACTCAAGTTCAAGTCCTGGTGGGCAGTTCGTTCTGTTGCGCTTTGGCCCCCGAAGACCATGTCCATGCACCTCACAAAAAATCGACCTCAACTACACGTTTGCCTCAGTTCCTTTTCGCCGCCAACTCGGCTCTTTATTCAACGACGCCTGCGTGAACCGGCGCAGTGCGTGAATGGCTCTGCCATAAGTCATCACTGCATTCGATGAGAGCAACGAACCCGGCGGCTGATCCATGAACGGCATAAACTTGTCAGGAAAACCCGGCATCGTGCATCCAATGCAAATTCCACCGACGTTGGGACAACCGCCAATTCCAGCCATCCACCCACGTTTTCCCACATTACACTGCACTACGGGACCCCAGCAGCCCAACTTCACAATGCAGAGGGGCGATCCATATTCGTCGGCAAACTCACCCTGCTCGTAGTAGCCGCCTCGATCGCAGCCCTCATGAACCGTGGCGCCGAACAGCCAGGTTGGGCGCAACGCAGCATCCAGCGGAATCATGGGAGCGCGCCCCGCAGCCATATATAAAAGGTACAGCAGCGTCTCCATGAAATTATCCGGCTGTACCGGACATCCCGGCACGCACACAATCGGGATGTTCGCGGCCGATTTCCACTGCCATCCCAGGTAATCCGGAAGCCCCATGCATCCCGTGGGATTTCCCTCCATCGCGTGAATGCCACCGTAAGTAGCACACGTTCCTGCCGCCACCACTGCCCAGGCGCGGGGCGCGAGCCGGTCGATCCACTCACACGTAGTTATGGGTTGGCCGCTTTTCTGATCGGTACCCATAGACGCCCAGTAACCTTCATCTTTATTGTTCTCGTTCGGAATGGATCCTTCAATCACCAGAATGAAAGGAGCCAATTCAGCATTGGCGGCGAGATGAAAATGCCTTAGAAAGTCTTCACCATTCTCCTGGGCGAGAAAGGGATTGTGAAGATGCACTTTCGGAATCCATGGCATGGAGCCCAGTACAACATCTTCAATACTGGGCTGCATCGCGGCAGTCATGGCAATCGTGTCGCCGTCACAACCCAGACCGGCGGTTATCCAGAGGACGTGGATTTCTGAAATGGTTGGCGGGACCTGAGAATCGCGAATGGTAGCACTGTCGGCCATGATTGATCGGCGGCGTCACCCAGATGGAATCCAATTGCGTATTTTACAGAATTCGTGACCACGCGATAAGCCAATTTCAAGGAGCGTTTCACCGCAAAACGTGCCCAATGCCCAGTTGTCGCTTCAACGTTTCTCGCGACCCTAGTTAACCTCGTTGTGGTCGAGAACGGCAGTCACAAAGGAAACAGACGTCAGGCTACCCAGCTCTACTCCTTGGGCGGCGTTCGCGCACCTGTTAGGGCTCCCAAACGCAGATCGCATTTTGCAATTTCCTGATTGATTTGCGCAGGTTGATTGTGACCAAAGGCATCCAGTCCACCAGATTTCGGATTGTTTGCCCATACATCCATGCCTTTTTGATACCAGGACCTTGCTTCACGCCAATACTCTAATCTCTCGGTCCGAGAAACGGCCCGCTCCGCCAGCGCTATGTAGCCAGCCCCCACATCGGCGTAAGACGCACTTAACCCACTGTCGATCCATAAATTCTTGAAACCCGGCGCGGTCCGGAAAACGGCGATAGCCTCATGAATGCTGCGCAGGCCCGCAGAGACTTTTCCTTGTCTCATAAGAATCTCACCGATATTCGCTTTACTAAACCCCAAATTTATAATCGATTGCTGATTATTGGCGTCAGCGGACTTCAACTCCTTGCATGTCTCCTCGTCTCGGCGATACATCGCGAGCGCTGCTTCATAGTCTCCCTTTTTTCGCAGAATGTCGCCCGAGGTCCCATATGCGTCCGCCATATACTCACGAAAAGTGGCATTGGTAGGATTAGCTTCCGACAAGGTCTTTAAAATATGAAGTGCATTGGATGCCATGGTGACCGCCTCATCGATCTGGCCGGTTTCCGCCTGCATTCTTGCTATCCCGTCGTAATTTACCGGTAAATAGGCGCGTCCAAAAATGTTGCTCCCTGGCTGGGCTGCAATCGGTTCGAGAACAGCGGCGGCCTGCCGATAATTTTGCAAGGCACCAGAGAAATCGCCGGTCTTCTCAAGCGCCCCAGCCGTGTAGTAATAAAGACCAGCAAGTTGAAATTGCAGTCTGGGATCGTTCTGCTCGGTCATCATTCTTTGCACGAGGGGTTGTGCTCGTTCCATGGTGGAGCGGGCTTTCGCGAAATCGCCAATATTTTCGAGCACTTGCGTTGTTCTGAAATACTCACTCCCCAGACCAAGCTGGACCTTCACGTCGCTCGGGTTTGCAGCGGCTAGCGCTTCCCAGATGGTTAACGCTTTGGCATAGCTTGCCGCGGCACCTTCGAAATCACCGAGGTTCGGATTATCCGTAGAGCCAAGCACATCTCCCACGCTGTCATATGCGGTCGCCAATTCGCTCTGCAGCGCAGGGTCGCCGCTTGCTTCGCGTGACAAACTATCCAGATATTCAAGTGCTCGACCGACCACGAGCTTTCTCGCTTGAGTTGCCCCCGGGAGGTTTCTAATCGAATCGTGGACCTCGAATATCAGGGAATTAGCCAATTTGCGTACGTCATTGAAACGACGCTCTGCCCTGGACTGCTGGGCTCGCGCAACCGCGGCCTGTTGCCGTGCCACGCGGGCTTCCCAAAGGGTAATCGCCAATGCGCCCAGCAAAGTCAGAGTCAACAAAATTGCGGTAACTACTCCAGCCTTGTGCCGGCTGACAAATTTTGAGGTGCGATAGCTGACAGTATCCTTGCGCGCCAGGACAGGAAGATTCTCCAGATGACGACGGATATCCTCGGAAAATTGTTCGACCGACGCGTAGCGTCGCTGTGGCTCTTTGCGCAACGCCATCAGAACAATGTTGTCTATGTCGCCGCGTAATCTCTTGCTTAGCTTTTCTGTAGAGTTGTCACGGCCGTCTGATAAAGCGAGCGAACGCGGTTCGCGAGCGATTTCATCTGCGGTTCTCCTTCTAACTGCCGTACTGGGTTTTTCTGGTTCTACTTCGCACACTGCGCGAGACATTTCTTGGGCTGTGCTATTGGGTTTGCGATAGGGATGACGCCCGGTGAGCAGTTCGTACAGCACGACGCCCAATGAATAAACGTCACTCGCTGTCGTGATGGTTTCTCCCTTGACTTGTTCAGGGCTGGCGTAGCCGGGAGTGAGGGCGCGAAATATAGTTAGCGTGCGTTCGAATTGGCCAGCAGGCGCCTCTGGGTCCAAAATCTTTGCGATACCGAAGTCCAGCAGCTTGGGCGTGCCGTCGGAGGTTACAACAATGTTGCTGGGTTTGATGTCGCGATGAATGATAAGACGCTGATGCGCATATTGCACCGCAGAACACACCTGCGAAAATAGCTTTAATCGATCTTCGGTCGGAAGCTTATGGCTTACACAATACTCGTCAATCGGCTTTCCCTCGATAAAGTCCATGACGAAATACGGCAGACCGTCGTCGGTGGTACCGCCGTCTAACAGCCGAGCGATGTTGGGATGATCAAGCCTGGCCAGGATCTGTCGCTCGTTCTTGAAGCGGCTGACTGAGAATCCTGACTCCTGGCCGGCACGTACGACCTTTATCGCAACTTCTTTTTCGTACTCATCGATGCGGAAGGCGCGATAAACTTCGCCCATTCCGCCCGCGCCAATTTGATTGATAATTTGAAAAGGCCCGATGCGTCTGCCAATAAAGATTTCAGACCGCTTCGTGGTTTCCGCCATTGCAGTCGCGGGTGCCGTCGGAGTATTCAGGAAATCGGTGCCAGCCTTTTCGTGGGCAACGAGCAGCGATTCCAGTTCGCGGCGCAATTCTGGATCCGAACCTGCCGCCTCATCCAGGTAGGCACGGCGTTTCTCAGGTTCGAGATCGAGCGCCGCTTGCAGCTTTTCTTTTACAGATCCCCAATGCTCCCGAATCATCGAACACCGCCAGTTCATTTACACCATGCTCAATGTTCTGAGCATTCTTCGGTCACGCCTCTGCGGTCCGGTTGAGTTCACGATAGAGCCACGCTCGTGCGGTTGCCCACTCGCGCTTCACCGTCGCAGGAGAGATTTTAAGTACATCAGCCACCTCATCGATGGAAAGGCCGCCGAAAAATCGCAATTCAACAACTCGCGCTTGCGGGGGATCGAAACGCTCGAGTTCCTTCAGGGCGTCATCCAGGGCTAGCACGTCCAGATGCTGCTCTTCGGGGACTGCCATAGCGGGATCCAGTGTAATTTTGCATCCATAGCCGCGTTTGGCGGCGCGACGCCGACGGGCGTAGTCGACGAGGATCTCACGCATCAACAGCGCTAACACCGCAAGGAAATGTGAACGGCTCTCGAATTCAGATGGCTTCTGATCGACCAGGCGAAGATACGCTTCGTGCACCAGTTCGGTGCTTCGCAAGGTGTGGTTGGGGCGCTCGCCTTGCAGATGGCGATGGGCTACACGCCGAAGCTCCCCGTAAACCAGCGGCATTAACGCCTGAAGGGCATGCGCATCTCCGCCTTTCCACTTTACTAACAACTCAGTAACTGGCTTCGATGTACTCACTGCATACCCCATACTAGGAACATCTTGGCCGCAAAGCATACCTCTACCCTTGAACTTCGTCAATTGGGCAAACCATCATGTTAGTGGTGCCGGCCGCATAGCTTTCGTTTCGCTTTTCACGTCAAAGGCAATCCTCTCTAGGAGATAGCGGGCGATCGGGGCGCTGGCTATGGGCTTTTCGGCCAAGCCCGGACACCAATGCACAAAGAATCTACGCTCGGTTTCGCTTATTCACTAACTCTCCTGCCATTGGCGGGGTTCAGTGTCACGAAGCTCGCGAACCCGCAGAACGTACCGGCCAGGCTTGATCGGCCTTTAGATGGCCGATCGAAAAATGACCGGACGCGCTGATACGAAAGACCGATTCGCGCGATACCCGGTAAAAGACTCGTTTTCTGGAACCAACAGCTGCGAAAGTGCCAGCATCCAAATTTGAGGACTTAAATCGGCTTGGAGGCTGACTTTTTATGAGTGCACTCAAAGTAGCTCGAAACATAGTGGGAACCGCCGGATTGCTGTTCGCGGGATATGTATTTCTTGTTTCGCTGAAGGACTCGGCGCGCTACATCAGGATCAGCTCGATGTGATCTCTATCCAGCGCTCGCCGCGATCGTTGCAATAACGCAAGATTCTAGACTAGCTCCCTGAACTCGAAGGAATGGCTCTCGCATGGGACGCAAAGCGATAAGCCCATTTCCAAATGCTACCCTCGCGAACAGTTTGTGATTAAATCAAGACGTCGTCCAACCGGGAACTGACTACTGGCAGCCGATAACTTCACTAACGTCGCCGTGATTGGTGTGGGCACGTTCGGCCGCAACCACGCCCGCGTTTACCATCAGCTTGCCAACGAGGGCGCGCCAGTACGGCTGGTTGGGGTAGTTGACCCAGACACTCTCCGGGCGGACGCAGTGGCACGTGAGTTTGGTTGCCGCAGTTTCGGTTCGATCCAGCAGCTCACTACCACCCACAGCGAGGTTCAGGCTGCCTCGGTAGCTGTGCCCACCATCCATCACCTCACGGCCGCGCAGCAATTGATGGAGGCTGGGATCGATGTGCTGATCGAAAAGCCGGTGGCTACATCGCTGGCGGAAGCCGACCAACTAATGCACCTTGCCGCGAAACATGGCCGCATTGTGCAGGTCGGTCACCTGGAGCGCTTCAACCCGGCCGTTCGCGCCGCCGTTCCCGTGATTACCCGTCCCATGTTTTTTGAAGTTCATCGCCTCAGCGTATTCACCCCGCGGTCTCTCGACGTTGATGTCGTGCTCGACCTCATGATTCACGATCTCGACATTGTGCTCTCGTTTGTGAAATCGCCGGTCAAGGAAGTGCGGGCAGTCGGCTTGCCCATCCTTTCCGGCAAGGTTGACATCGCGAATGTCCGACTTGAATTCGAGTCGGGATGCATCGCCAACTTTACTGCCAGCCGGGTCTCGACCGAGCGTGTGCGTAAGCTGCGCTTCTTTCAACCCAAGCAGTATGTATCTCTCGATTATGGACGGCAGGATGTTCTGCTCTTCACGGTCGGCGCGGACACCGCCAGCAGCGTGCCCTCGGTGAATCCGCAAATTCAAATGGCGAAACTTCCGACTACGAATGAGGAGCCTTTACACGCGGAACTGAAATCATTTCTCCACTCCGTGAAGCAACGTTCTGAGCCCGAAGTTACCTTAGAAGACGGACGCCGCGCCTTAGCTGGCGCTTTGGACATCGTCTCTGCCATTCGCGTACACGGGGAAAAGATTGATCTCGACCGGCTGCACGCTTAGGCCACATTCCCTAAATGTAAATTTTTGTAAACTGCAATTGACCATCTGGATTCAAATCTCCCGTTCTGGCACTTTCAAACCTTCGCAGATTCGCGCGAAAGATGCGAGAATAAGACACTGGACCGCAGGCGCCAGCAGCTCGAGGCAG
This sequence comes from Terriglobales bacterium, assembly GCA_036008085.1. Classification (GTDB taxonomy): domain Bacteria; phylum Acidobacteriota; class Terriglobia; order Terriglobales; family Acidobacteriaceae; genus JABDBE01. The sequence goes on along the minus strand of DASYOD010000041.1, from coordinate 56,613 downwards.
TAGACTGGAAACACCCAGGAAACGTGGGGGATTTTCTGTCCTTGCAACTGATGTTCGACACCCGTCCCTCGACCAGCAGGTAGTTCATTCGATGTCGACTACGCAAATCCCGCCGACAAATCCGGCTCCATCAACGCGACCTTCCGAGGGCGGAGATTTGTACGATGCGCGTTATTGGGAGTCGGCGTATCGGGAAATCGTGGAGGCTCCTGCTTTACTCTTACACCTTCAGGATGAACTGGCGCATGCGCGCAGGCGCGAGGCTTTCTGGATTTCCGTAGTGGTGCACTTGATTGTTGTACTGCTGCTATACAATTCGCCGAAGCTGGCAGGATTTATGCCAAGGCGAGCTGTAGTGGTGATGAGTCCGCAATCGCAAAAAGACCTTACCTATCTGGAATTGCCTCCTGACGAACAGAAGGTAACCCAGCGTCCCAACACAAATATCATTTCTGACAAAGATCGCATCGCCACATCGCATGCACCGCAAATCGATCGGAAGGAGTTGAAAAAAATTCTCGACGCATCGCGGCCGGGCAGGCCCGGTGCGAATGCTGCTCAAACCCCGCAACCCCAGCCTGCGCCTCCTGCGTCTGGAGCCAGTCAGAATCCTGCGCCTCAGCCATCAGCGCCTCCGCCGCCTCCTCCCCAGCAGGTTGCGAAAATGCAGACTCCGCCCGCTTTGACTCCTCAAGCAGCTTTTGGCAGCGGGATTCAGTCCGCAGGCTCGGCTATCGAACAAGCCGCTCGCGCGGCTGCTGCCAACCGTGGTGGCTATGGCGGCGGCGACGGAGGAAATTACGGTCTTGGTTTGGGTGGTAAACCGACGGCCGCGATGGGACCGCTCGAAGTCCTGTCCGACACCATGGGCGTGGATTTCGGGCCTTATTTGCAGCGCGTGCTGCACGACGTGAAGATCAACTGGTACAACCTGATTCCAGAATCGGCGCGGGCACCATTAATGAAGAAAGGCAAAGTCACAATCGAGTTCGCTATTCTCAAGAACGGCACAGTCGCAGGGATGAGATTAGTCTCGACTTCCGGCGACGTAGCGCTCGATCGCGGCGCCTGGGGCGGCATCACCGCTTCGAATCCATTTCCGCCCTTGCCCAACGAGTTCGGCGGTCAATATCTCGCGTTGCGATTTATGTTCCTCTACAACCCCGACAAAGCAGATTTGCAATAGCTCCCCTTACGTTCCAGCACCCATCAAAACTAAAGAACTACTTATTCGCGCCACATTCCCTGATGACCGTGCGTGAAACGAGCGAATCGGTTGATGGCCGAATCGCGGACCACGCATCATTGACGTGGATATGCACTGAGTAACTCTCATAGTCGCCGCCTCGAACCCTCCTTCGCCCTTGTACACTTCATCTGTCACGCGGCCTTCGGCGATTCGTGTCACCGGCTCTGTCCACGCTAGTGCGGCCCGAGTATTTCACCGACAAGGAACTTGTGAACCTGACCCTGGCCATTACTCAGATCAATGTCCGGAATCGGTTTAACGTCACTTTTCGCAACGTTGCGGGATCCTACCAACCTAGTGTTCGCGAATTGAAGAAGAGTGCCTAGGATTCGGACGCGCCTTTCTTTCGAAGTGTCAACCTAGATCGCCGGTCTGGAGTGTGGGTGTTTTAACCCGCAACCAGACTGCGATCTCCGCTTAACGATTCGTTTTCAGAGAGCCTACGAAGCCCCGAAACAGAGATGCATTAAAATCGCGCCGCTGAGGGCCGCCAGCAGAGCAATCGGCATGGCAAGCGCGCCGACTCTGAGGAAGTCCCAAAAAGTGACGTTGAGCTTTTCTCTGCGCAAGGCAATCAGCCACAGAATCGTTGCCAGCGATCCAGTGATGGAAAGATTCGGTCCAAGATCAACCCCGATGAGAACCGCCTCAGTGATTGGACCCCTGGCTTGCGCGGCGTGCAGAGTGCTGCCGACGATGAGCCCTAGCGGAAGATTATTCACAAGATTATTGGCGATTCCGACTGCGAACCCAGCCATCAAATCTCCAGTGATAATGCTCCTGTGCTGCACCCAGTTAAGCCATTCTGCGGTGTAACGCATCGCGCCAATACTCTCGATTGCATCGACCATGACGAAAAGTCCAGCGACCAGCGCCAGGGTTTCCCAACTTATTTCGCGAGCCAACCGCAGCGGATTAGTTCGCTTCTTGATGCTTACAATCGCCGTGACAACTAAAGCGGACAGGCACGTGGGCAGGCCTAAGTCTTTGCCAAGCGATGAGGCCGTAAGCAAAACCGCAATCATAAGCGCAGCACTGGCCAGTACGACCTTACCGTTGCCATCCAAAATTTGGGCTTCGACGTGATGCTCGATGCGCTCGCAGAGTTCTTTGCGATAAACCCAACGCAATACCATATATGTTGTGCCGATCGACAGTAAGCAGGGAACTCCAAATGCTAGGAGCCATCTCCCCAACGGCGGCATGGCATCGTGAAAGACAACCAGATTCGCCGGATTTGAAATTGGCAAGAGAAACGACGCGGCGTTGGCGATGAAGGCACAAACAAACAAATAGGGCAGGGGCTGGACTTTTGCTTTACGCACCGCGGTCAGGATCGCCGGCGTTAACACCACGGCCGTCGCATCGTTTGACAGGAACACCGTAACCACTGTGCCGAGCGCGTAGACCAGAGTGAACAGCCGCAGGCAGGAGCCATTCGCTTTTCTTACTGCAATAGCTGAAAGCCAGTCGAAGACGCCGTGCTCGCGCGCAAGTTCGCACAGCAACATCATGCCAATAAGAAAAAAGCAGACGTCTAATGCTCTGCCGACAGCGCGCCACGCTAGTTGAAGGTTGATGAGTCGCAGCAATAAAAGGAGGAGAACACCTCCGCTGATCCAATAAGCCTCAGGTAAGCCGCGCGGCCGAATGAGCATCAGCGCCACGCTCACAGCGATGATGCTCGAGAGCAGGAGATGAGCAACGCCGGGAGAGAGCATTTACCATTTTCTCCCGTTCTTGTTCGGCTTTAATTGCGTGCTTAGTTCTCCGTCATTCGCAATCTCGTTGTAGCGGGTATGCCCCATGCCAACCAAGGCTATGCGGTGTTTTTTAGGAGATCGCGAAGTGGACCAGAAGACCTTCTGAGTTCGCTGGGATAGCAATGAAGAAATAATACGCTACCTTTGGCCAAGGCCCGCGTAGTGACGCGAATTCGATCTCTTCGGCGTCTGACGGAGTGAGAGGGTATCTGCGCGAAAAACTCCACGGGCGAGACGCCCGTCATCCAATGGCCTCGGTTACTAAAGTCCCAAAATAGGAGAGAAAAATCGGCTCCGGGGTTTGACGGTCGTCTCCATATATCTTTACACTCAAGATTGCAGCCGAAGGTTTTTGGTTGGTCCGAAGTTGGCTCGGGCTCCTGAGACGACGGTTTTGCGAAAGGTACACGTGAGCCCCACTGAAACCAGTAGCAGCACCAAACGAGAGATTCAGGTAGAAATTCCGGCGGAAGACGTTGCCCGCGAAACTGCGACCCTCGTTCAGAAATATCAGAAGCTTGCCCGCATTCCCGGATTCCGCACGGGCCATGCGCCCGCCTCCATTATTAAGCAGCGTTTTGCTGAAGGCATTAAGAGCGATGTGGTCGAGGCGCTGGTGCCGCGCTACTTCCGCAAGGAGACCGACAAACTGGGTCTGATGCCGGTCTCGCAGCCGCGCGTCTCTGACCTGCATGTGCACGACGGAGAGCCGCTGCGCTTTAAGGCCAGCTTTGAAGTGATGCCGGCCATTCGGGTGGAAGATTACAAGGAACTGCGAGCCGACAAACCGGACATTTCTGTTACTGACGAAGAAGTCGAGCAGTCGCTCAAGAGTCTGCAGGAGCAGCGCGCCACCTTTACGTCGATCGAGGGAAGTCCGCTGGGAGACGGCGACTTTGCCCAGGTTTCGCTGGATGGAAAACCCAAGGACGGGGAAAGTCCGGCGCAGGAATCGGCAAAGCCAGGACCCACAGGGACGAATCCCGTTCACATGGACGACATCCTCGTTGAAATCGGCGGCCAGGGCACGATGCCGGAGTTTACCGAAAATTTGCGCGGCGCTTCGGTGGGTGACGAGCGGACCTTTGATGTGCATTATCCCCAGGATTTTTCCGATCAGCGGCTGGCAGGAAAAACTTTTACTTATACGGTGAAGGTGAACGCGATCAAGCAGAAGAGTCTGCCGGAATTGAACGACGCATTTGCCAAAGAGCTGGGAGAGTTTGCCGATCTTGCGGAAGTGCGAACGCGAATTCGCGAGGGCATGGAGGCGGAGAAGAAACATAACGCCGAGCGTGAAGCCAAAGACAAGCTGGTGGCCGAGTTGGTGAAGCGCAACGATTTCGAGGTACCCGAGGCGCTGGTCGAACACCAGATCGATATTCGCCTCGACCGTGGATTGCGAGCGCTGGCGGCGCAAGGCATGAAAGCTGAAGACATGAAGAAAATGGACCTGAACCGCCTGCGCGGAGGCCAACGAGACCAGGCAGTTCAGGAAGTGAAAGCCGCGTTATTGCTCGAAAAAATCGCCGAGGAGGAAAAAATCGAGGTCAGCGATGCGGAAATCGATCACGAAGTCGAAGCTTTGGCAACACAGTCGAAGCAGACGCCGGAGGCTATCCGGTCGCGTTTGACACGCGATGGAGCGCTGGATAGAATCCGGAATAGAATCCGCAACGAAAAGACCCTCGACTTTCTTTATCATCAGTCCGCGTGAATCGCTTCCGATCCTCCTTGAAGCTTCAGTAGTCGGATCAGGAGTGTGAAAGGTGAACGTGAAGGACCCACATCTTATGTTAGTTCCAATGGTGATTGAGCAAACCGGGCGGGGCGAGCGGGCTTACGACATTTACTCGCGCCTTTTGCGGGACAACATTATTTTTATTGGCACGCCGATTGACGACAACATCGCCAATCTGGTGATAGCGCAGATGCTGTTTCTTGCCCAAGAGGATCCGGAGAAGGACATTCAGTTGTACGTGAATTCTCCGGGCGGATCGATTACAGCGGGCATGGCGATTTATGACACCATGCAATACGTAAAGAACGACGTGACCACAATCTGCATCGGCCAAGCGGCTTCAATGGCTGCGCTTCTTTTGGCTGCCGGAGAAAATAAGAAGCGGCTGGCGCTGCCCAATTCGAGAATTTTGATCCATCAACCTTCGATGGGCGGCCTTTCGGGTCAGGCGACCGATATCGACATTCACGCCCGCGAAATTCTCCGCATGCGCGAGATTACGAACCAGTTACTGGCAAAGCATACGGGACAAAAGCTCGAAAAAGTGGAGAAAGACGTGGAGCGCGACTTCATCATGAACGCGCAGCAAGCTAAGGAATATGGAATCATAGACGATATCATCTATAAGACCAGATGAAGGTATGATCGGCATTCAGCCGGTCAGGTTTGGGAGTCTCGGCGCAAAAGATTCTCCCCAATTGCTCAAGGGCAATGATCACTAAAGTGCCGGGAGGTTAGTGTAATAACAAGGAGTTGAGCCGAGTGAAAAACAGGACAGGCACTGAGGAAATCCTACGCTGTTCATTTTGTCATAAGTCCCAAGACGCAGTCGCCAAGCTGATTTCATCCCCCAGCGATTATCCTCGGGCATATATTTGCGATGAGTGCGTGGCGGTCTGCAACTCCATCCTGGAAGATGACCGCGCTGCAACCCCTGCCGCTGCAACCCCGAACACGCTTCCTAAGCCCCAAGAGGTCAAGAGTTTCCTGGATGAGTACGTTATCGGGCAGGAACAGACGAAAAAAAAGCTGGCTGTGGCTGTCTACAACCACTACAAGCGCATCTATATGAACCGTCAGCGCGCTAGCGACGGTATCGAGCTGACCAAATCGAACATCATGCTGATCGGCACCACCGGGACCGGCAAGACCCTGTTGGCGCAGACCCTGGCCCGCATGTTGGACGTGCCTTTCGCCATAGTAGATGCAACCACCTTGACCGAGGCTGGTTATGTCGGCGAGGACGTGGAAAATATCATTCTGAAGCTGTTGCAGGCGGCCGACGGGGATGTAGGGCGGGCTCAAACGGGGATCATATATATAGACGAGGTTGATAAGATCGGCCGTAAGGACGAGAATCCTTCTATTACCCGGGATGTCTCCGGCGAGGGCGTGCAGCAGGCGCTGCTGAAGATTCTCGAAGGCACGATCGCGAACGTACCACCGCAAGGTGGACGAAAGCATCCGCATCAGGAATTCACCCCCGTTGATACCACCAATATCCTGTTTATCTGCGGCGGCGCGTTTGTCGGCCTGGAAAAGATCATCGGCCGGCGGGCGGGAAAGAAATCGCTGGGCTTCAAGGTTGGAGAAGAGGGTGAAGTGGAAGAACCAGCAACGGCTCGTAAACGCAATTTTGAGTTGCTGAGCGACGTACAGCCGGAAGACTTGATCAAATTTGGCTTGATTCCCGAATTCGTGGGACGCTTGCCGGTGGTTGGCGTATTAGAAGACCTGGATGAAGTAGCATTGATTGAAATCCTCACTCGGCCCAAGAATGCCATCGTGAAGCAATACCAGCGGCTGTTCGAATTTGAAAACGTCCGCCTGAAATTCAGTGAGGACGCGCTGCGCGCTGTAGCGAGGCAGGCTATGGCTCGCAAGGTAGGAGCACGTGGCTTGCGCATGATTCTGGAAGAATTAATGCTCGATTTGATGTACCATCTGCCCAGTCAGAAGAAGGTAAAAGAGTTCGAAGTAACACAACAGATGGTCGAGAAACACAGTGCGTCATTCGCAATGATGGAAAAGGCGGGGTAAGGCACGCTCCTAGCTGCTAGCTTCTGGCTACTAGCTTGGAGCAGTGAGATGTTTTAGCTAGAAGCCAAAAGCGGTTTTGGGAGACTCAGTGACCACATCCAAAGAAAAATTCGAAACTAAAAAGTTGCCCATGATGCCCATCCGGGATGTGGTCATCTTCCCCTATATGATGACGCCGTTCGTAGTCGGGCGCGAGTCCAGCGTGCACGCTCTCGAAGAAGCGCTGGCCTCGGACAAGAAGATCTTTCTGGCCACGCAGCACGACGCCAGCATGGACGAACCTAAGCCAAACGAAATTTATCAGGTGGGCACAGTCGTCAATATCGTACAGAGCCTCAAACTGCCCGATGGCAACATCAAGGTATTGGTAGAGGGCATTGAGCGCGGCAAAATCCTGCAGGTCACCGAGAGCGAAGGGTTCATGCAGGCTTCGGTTCGGCTAGCGCGCTACGCCACCGAAACCAACCCGCAGATCGAAGCTGGCATGCAGCGTGTCACCGGCTTGTTCGAGCAGTACGTCAAACTTTGTCAATCCTTGAACTACGAGACGATGATCGCGGCTGTACGCATGGAAGATCCGGCCAAACTTACCGACACCATCGCCGCCAACCTGCAACTTTCCATCGAAGAAAAGCAGGAACTACTGGAGATTTTTGATCCCGCCGAACGCCTGAGCCGCATCGGTGACGTGCTCGATATCGAAATCGAAAAGCTGAATATGGACCGCACCATCCAGTCGCGGGTGAAGCGGCAGATGGAGCGGGCGCAAAAAGAGTATTACCTCAACGAAAAGATCAAAGCCATCCAGAAGGAACTCGGCCGCGGCGAAAAAAGCGAGTTCGACGAACTGAAGAAGAAGATCGACGCCGCCGGCATGTCAAAAGACGTTCGCGACAAAGCCATACAGGAACTGAAAAAGCTGGAAGCGATGCCGCCCATGTCAGCCGAGTCCACCGTATCCCGCAATTATCTGGACTGGCTGTTGGCCGTTCCGTGGAAAAAGCGCTCGAAAGAAATTCGCAATATCAGTCGTGCCGAGAAAGTTCTCAACGAAGATCACTATGGCCTGGAGAAAATCAAGGAGCGCATCCTCGAATTCCTCGCCGTCCGCCAGTTAGTAAAAAATCCCAAAGGCTCAATTCTCTGTTTCGTCGGGCCTCCAGGAGTTGGCAAGACTTCGCTCGGCATGTCGATCGCGAAGGCCACAGGACGCAAGTTCGTGCGCATGTCGTTGGGTGGAGTTCGCGACGAGGCCGAAATTCGCGGCCATCGCCGGACTTACATCGGCGCTCTGCCGGGACAGATCATCCAGATGATGAAGAAAGCGGGGACAAAAAATCCCGTCTTCATGCTCGACGAAGTTGACAAAATGTCCATGGATTTTCGCGGTGACCCCTCGGCGGCGCTGCTCGAAGTCCTCGACCCCGAGCAGAATTTCATGTTCGTCGATCATTATCTCGACGTGGAATACGACCTCTCGCAGGTCTTTTTTATTGCCACCGCGAACGTCATCCACACCATTCCCCCGGCATTGCAAGACCGCATGGAAGTTCTGCGCCTGCACGGCTACACGGAGCAGGAGAAGGTCGAAATCGCCAAGCAGTTCCTGGTGAAGAAGCAGATGGCGCAAGCCGGCCTTACCGACAAGAACATCAAGTTTTCCGACGAGGCGATATCGTCGCTGATCCGCTCGTACACACGTGAAGCGGGCGTGCGTAATCTGGAACGCGAAATCGGCAATGTCTGCCGCAAGGTCGCGCGCAAAGTGGTCAAAGAGGGCGCTGAATACAACATCGCAATCGCCCAGAACAACGTGAATGATTACCTGGGCGTAATCAAATTCCGCGATACTTTGGCGCACGAACGTAGCGAAGTCGGGCTGGTTACCGGCTTGGCGTGGACCGAAGTCGGCGGCTCGATTTTGAGCACGGAAGCAACGGTCGTCGATGGCAAAGGCAAACTCACTTTGACTGGCAAACTCGGCGACGTCATGCAAGAATCAGCCCAAGCGGCGATGTCGTATGTGCGCTCGCGCGCAGGACGCCTCGGATTAGCGCGCGACTTCTACCGCAATATCGATATTCATGTGCACGTGCCCGAGGGCGCCATTCCCAAGGATGGCCCATCAGCGGGTATTACCATCGCAACCGCAATCTCAAGCGCATTGAGCAAAATCCCCGTTCGCCGCGATCTCGCCATGACCGGCGAGATTACGCTTCGTGGCAAGGTACTGCCAATCGGTGGACTAAAAGAAAAGCTTCTGGCCGCCCATCGTGCCGGGCTCTTCGAAGTTATCCTGCCTCAGGACAACGAAAAAGATCTCGCCGAGGTGCCGGAAAACCTGCGCACCGCGATGAAAATGCACTTCGTCGACACCATGGACCAGGTGCTGAGCGTCGCGCTCGAGGGCCCGCTGCCAGAGCCCATGGCTCAAGTGGATGAGGGAGGGCGAACCATTGCTCCGCCGATAACCCCGCCCGCAGAAGGGCCTACCGCGCATCAGTAAATGAATCGTCAGAACTTGACAGTTGGCCTAATCCGCCGTAGATTGACAGCAATTTCCAGCCTAGAATGAATCGAGGGGCACACCGCCTTTCGGAGATCATCAAGCAACGACGGGAGTCTTGAATCATGTCCAGTTCCGACTTGAGGAACGGAGAAGTCGGGTTGTTTCCGGAGATGCCAGCTGCGAACGAAGAGCGCACCACGGGCATACTTCCATCGCAATCTATTCGCGAGTTGATTGCCAAGGGACGCATCATCGGCAATCGCGCCATCACGGAAGAACAGATTCAACCGGCGAGCCTCGATCTGCGGCTGGGAGACATCGCGCATCGTGTGCAGGCTAGCTTTCTTCCCGGTCCCGGCGGCAAAGTCGAAGCGAAAGTAAAAGACCTTCGCATGGCGCGCGTCGATCTCACCAGCGCCGCCGTTTTCGAAAAGGGATGCGTTTACATTGTTCCCTTGGTTGAAGAACTTGATTTGCCGCGCGACATCTCCGGCAAAGCGAATCCGAAAAGTACCACCGGACGCCTGGACGTTTTCATTCGCTTGATCACCGATGATGGCGTCGAATTTGAGCGCGTTCCGCCGGGCTATAAAGGCAGGCTCTACGCCGAAATCGTTTCCCGCACCTTCACTGTTGCTGTGCGCGCGGGCATGAGGCTCAATCAACTGCGCTTTGTGCGAGGGAATCCCGTATCGTCCGACAGCCGGATTCGTCGCCTTGACGAAGAGCAACAGCTCATCTACATGGACGAGGAAAACGCAGTCAAGGCGTCCGTAGATCGCGGCCTGAGAATCACGGTGAATCTCGAAGGCTCCTCGCCCGATGAAGTCATCGCCTATAAAGCTCGCAAGCACGCTCCCGCGATCGAACTGGATCGAATAAATTATTACGCGCCCGAAGAATTCTGGGAGGTTCGGCGGCAAAGCACAAATCAGCGTGTGATTCTTGAGCCGGGCGATTTCTACATTTTGGCTTCCAAGGAACGGGTGCGCGTTCCTCCGGAATTTGCCGCGGAGATGGTGCCGTTCGACCCTTCAGTCGGCGAGTTTCGCATTCACTACGCCGGTTTTTTTGATCCCGGATTCGGCTACGGCGCCAGTGACATCAAAGGCACGCGAGCAGTGCTGGAAGTGCGCGCGCATGAGGTGCCGTTCCTGATCGAACACGAGCAATTCGTCGGACGGCTCACCTACATGCCGCTGCTTTCCAAGCCAGAGAAAATTTATGGCTTGCAGATCGGTTCGTCGTATCAGCAGCAAGCGCTCACGCTGAGCAAGCAATTTCGCCGGCAGACGTCGTCAGTCTGAATCGCTGCAGGATGTTTGTATGGAGCCGAAGTTTTATTCAGAAGAACCTAAATCGCGATTCCGTGGAGCAACCGGTTTAATTGTCGCCATCGCAGTGGTGGCAATCGTTTTGATTGCGTTCCCGGCTTACCGATGGTTTTTCCTGATAAGCGTAGGAATTGGAGTCGTGGTAGCCGGCGTACTTTTTCTCTGGCATAAGTTCAGGCCCATCCGCGAAGCGGATGTCAAAAACAAAAAGCCGCTAGGCTTGGACTAGCACCTCAAGAATCCGCAGCCGCTTGCAACTTACGCAGCGAAACTGCACACTGAAGCCATGCGCGTCTTGGCTCGATTCATGATGTCGGCGATGGACGCCAGCCACTTTCCCGCACCCACGCTTCCCGAGGTCGCGTTTTTGGGCCGCTCGAACGTCGGCAAGTCGAGTGTGATTAATTCGTTGGTGGGCAAGAAACTGGCCAAAACCAGCTCTACGCCGGGCCGCACGCGGAGCATCAACTTTTTCGAGCTGCGCTGGCCGGGAAAGCCCACGCCGGAATTGATCTTCACCGATTTGCCCGGTTACGGATATGCGAAAATTTCACGCGAAATTTCCAGCCATTGGCCAAGCTTTATTGAACCTTATCTGGAGCATCGTCCCTCGCTGGCGTTGTGTCTGGTGTTGGTAGATGTGAACGTGCCCCCGCAGGAGAGCGACAAGGCACTCCTCGATTTTCTTACTTTTACCGCGCGGCCATTCCTGATCGTGGGAACGAAAAGCGACAAGCTGTCCGGGAATCAATTGCGAAACTCTCTGCAAACGCTCAACCAGGAATTTCCTCAAGCGCGGATTGTGCCGTTCTCCGCCAAAAGCACCGCCGGGCACGAAGAGTTGTGGAAAGAAATCCGCATCGCCGTTGAAAGCCATCAGGCGTAGCTGACGCATCAACTACCCGGTTACCGATGGTCCGTTTCTCAATTCACTCTCATCCATTATGATTTAAGCATCTATGGCAATTTATCTTATTACTGGAATCGCGGGATTCATTGGATCGTCGTTGGCGCGAGCGGTTTTGGCGCAGGGCGACAACGTGCGCGGAGTTGATAATTTCTCAACTGGAAAGCGCACCAACATCTCCGAACTGCTCGATCGCATCGACGTTCGCGAGGCTGACTTGCTTGACCTTGGCGCAATGCAGTCGGCGTGCAAGGGCGTCGATTACGTTTTGCATGAAGCAGCCATTCCTTCGGTGCCCCGGTCGGTGCTGAATCCACTGGAAAGCAATCAAGCCAATGTGGACGGAACGGTTAACCTGCTAGTCGCAGCTCGCGACGCAAAAGTTAAGCGCGTCATTTACGCGGCTTCGTCCTCGGCCTACGGTGATACGCCCACCCTACCCAAACGCGAAGATATGATTCCCAATCCGATTTCGCCCTACGCTGTAGCGAAGTTGGCCAGCGAGTATTACCTGACATCTTTTTTCCGCTGCTATGGCGTAGAAACTGTGTCCTTACGCTATTTCAACATCTTTGGACCGCGGCAAGATCCCACGTCGCCGTACTCCGGTGTGCTGGCCAAATTTATTACGCAAATGCTCAAAGGAGAACAGCCGACCATCTACGGCGACGGCGCTCAGAGCCGCGATTTCACTTACGTGGAAAACGTCGTGCACGCCAATCTGCTGGCCTGCAAAGCTCCGGCCAGCGAAGTGGCGGGACGAATATTCAACGTGGCATCGGGCACGCGAATTGATTTGAACGAGATGTTCCGCGTGCTGAAAAAACTTATCGGATATCCCGGCGAGGTGAACCACGCTCCCGAACGAGCGGGAGACGTAAAACACTCGCTGGCTGATTTGTCGCATGCGGAGAAACATCTGGGATACAAGCCGCAGGTGAACTTCGAAGAAGGCTTGCGTCGCACCATCGACTGGTACCGTGCACAGGGAAAATCCGCTACAGCGTGAAACAGGCTTCGGGCGTTAGGCGTCAGGCTTCAGGGATCTCCGGTGGAGTCCATTCGTCGTGTCCAACAAACTCGCGGTCGAAAACCCAAGCCACACCCGAAGCCTGGCGCCTGCCCTTCATTACCTTCGTTATCTGTAGCCTGATTACGCCTGCAGCTACAGTTGCCGTATGACACTCTCATCCATGGTAGTTTCTCGCGATTGGGCAGAAGTCAGTGTGTTGGAGTGTATTCTCGGAGGCTTGCACATCGGCGTCGAGGTTGAACCGGAACCGGAGCGGGCTCGCGCTAAACTTGCCAAGTCCAAAGTCGACGCTCTCATTGTGGACTGCGATCTGGATGGAACCAGCAGTTTTCTAAAAGGGCTCGGCACCGGATTGAACGCAGTACCGCTCGTCATCGTCAGCGGTTCGACCGGGCAACTGCAAGACAGAGGCGCAACATTTGTTTTTAAAAAGCCGATTTCCGTAGAGCAAGCCGTGCGCACTCTTTCCGCGGCGCGCAACATGATTCTTGACGGCCGCCTCCGCTATAACCGGCACGCGCTCGATCTGCCGGTAAGCCTCGCCTACGGCCCCAGAAAGAAAGTTGAGGCCCATCTGATAAACCTCAGCGAAGGCGGAATGGGAATCCGTCTCCCTTACCCCATGGCGTTCCAGGGTCCGGTGCGACTCGGTTTTCAATTGCCGGAAAGCAAGGCTCCAATGAAGGTTCAGGGAGAAATAGCCTGGATCGATAAAATGGGTAACGCCGGAATCCGTTTCCTGGGCATGAGTCCGGATTTGAAGCGCGATTTAAAACTCTGGCTGGCTCGACAATATCTCACGCACTAAATCTGCGTTCGCGACCAGTTACACCTTCCCATCTTTGTAGGAGACGTTTACCGCTATTATGCGGCCTGTACTGGATTCGCCGCTGCTCGGTCTACGAGTTCCGTTCTCGTCCAGGTGTAGCGGATGCGATGGATTACGGTAATCGTGGAGAGAACAGCGATGATCCACAGGACTGGCGCCATGCGGTTGAAAAGCGCTCCGATAATAACCAGAACAAGCCGCTCGGGACGCTCCATGAAACCTACGCGGCACGACCCTATCAGCGATTCGGCGCGGGCCCGCGTGTAGCTGACCATGATCGCGCTGATCATCGCGATGGCGGCGAGGATTACATAGACGGAGCGGCCGCTGCGGCCGTAAAACACCATCAGCCCTACGAATTGGGAGGCATCGCTGTAGCGGTCGACTACCGAGTCGAAGAATCCGCCGAAGCGGGTCACACGATTGCTGGCTCGAGCCACGGCGCCGTCGACTAGATCAAAGAAGCCCGACCCGATGATGACCAGGCCAGCGTAGAGGAACATGCGGGCTTGATTTTCCGTATTTGCGTATCCAAAGAGAAAAGCAGCAACTATATTGACGACCAGACCCAGGAATGTGAGCACGTTGGGATTGACTCGGGCTAACGCCAGGCGGCGAACAATCGCATCGAGCAACATGCCGCAGCCTCGGCCGAAGACGCTGGTCCAGGTTTTGTAACCAGTGCGACCGGCGCTTCGGTTGGCTTCTTTGCTTGGAGTCATGCGCTGTTAGTTATCCAGCAGCCGCTTCGTCGTGAATCGTACTCAGCTTCAGAATTTCCATTTCGCGCTTGCCGTTCGGCGTAACCACGATCGCAGTGTCGCCTACTTTCTTGTTGAGCAAGGCGCGGCCAATCGGCGAACTGGTAGAAATTTTGCCCGACGGGAAATCGGCTTCTTCGCTGGTGACCAGCTTGTATTGGACTTCTTCGTTCTTGTCGTTGTCGTAAACCTTGACAGTCGAGCCCAGCCCCACCTTGTCGTGGGGAATATTATCCATGTTAATCAGCGCGAGATCGCCCATGCGTTTGCCTAATTGACGCAGCCGGGCCTTGACGAATTCCTGGCGCTGCTTGGCCATGTGGTACTCAGCGTTTTCGCTGAGGTCGCCCAAGGCAGCGGCTTTCTTAATCTCTTTAGGCAGTTCATAAACCAGTTCATGTTCGAGCTGATTCATTTCTTCCTGCAATTTTCTTTTAATTTGATCGGTCATGCTTCACCGGATTATAAACCTACCGCCTGGCGCCGACGTGATGGGTCGGCGAACTTTTTACCAGAATGGGAAGCGGACGGTGCGTTGAAAAATCGCCTCAGGCTTGGAATTCTGAGGCTTCCGGGAACCGCAGGTTTGCCTTCGACAAAGCTTTCGTCAACAATTCCTCGATCTGCGGCTCGTCGCAATTTCTGGCCATTGCCAACTCGCTCACGAGAAGGTAGCGCGCACGTTCGAGCATTTTCTTTTCCCGAAACGAAAGCGACTTGGACTGGTTCAGAACCAGTAACGCCTTGAGCACGTTCGCCACTTCCAGAAGAGAGCCCGTGCGCATGCGCTCAGAATTTTCTTTGAAGCGGTATTTCCAGTCGGCGTTGTTATCGCATTCTCCATCTTCAAGAAAATCCACGATCTTCTGAATTTCGCCGTTCTTCACCACGCGCCGCAGGCCGACGGTGCCCACGTTATGAAATGGCACCATAACCTTAAGGCTGCTCGACTTTATTTTCAGGAGATAGAAATTTTCCACAGTCTCGCCGATAGTACGGCTGCTGATCTGCTCAATTACACCGACGCCATGATTCGGGTAGACGACTTTGTCGCCTATGTGGAAGCTGCCATTTCCGTTCAACATGAGAAGTCACCCACAAAACCAGGAGGGAAAACGAGGAACAACACTACATGAGTTTACCCGAATTGGGAACCAAAGGCAATCAGGGGATACGGTCGGAGGGGGTGAGTTCGACTTTGGTCGTACAAAACCGTCCTGAGTTCCGTTAGCGTATCAATTTGTGAGAAAGGTCATTCGGAATGTCGGGGTTCTTTCCAGCAAGCTGAGGGATCCGGCGAGCACAACGTGAATCGTTTCTATGCGATTGCAGGACAACGAATTAGCCGAAAAAAGATCGCCCCGCTGAACCAGCGGGGCGGCATCAAAATGTAGTTTCAATTAGCGATGGCCGCCGTGCGAACCGCCCCCACCATGGCCGCCGCCACCACCATGCGAACCGCCCCCGCCATGGGAACCGCCCGAGCCGCCGTGGCCTCCGAAGCTCCCGTGTGACCCTGAGTATCCGCGACCGCCGCCGAACGAGCCTGAGCCGTGCGACGACGGCGCGGAGTAGCTTCGGCCACTATATCCCCTCGACGAACCGCCACTGTAAGGCGATCCGCCGTAATTGCGAGACGCGCTGTAGCTACGCGAGGGCGCGCTGTAACTGCGCGACTGCGCGCCGTAGTTACCTCCGCCGTATCCTCGTGAGGCGCCATAACCGCCTCCGCTGTATCCGCGCGAGCCACTGTAACCGCCGACCCCCCCACCGCTGTACGAACGGGCCGAGTAGCCGCCCTGTCCTGATGAGTAGCTACGTGCTGCGGACTGCACTCGCCCCGTAGGACGCGGCACATTGTTCCCGCGGCCAAAGTATGGAGCCGAATACGAGCGCGAACCCGATGACATGCTTGGCGCCATATTTCGGGCGCTCATAGTCGGGCTGCTTTGTGCTGGCCGAGGCGCCGATCGCGAAGCGGAGAACCCATCCGAAGACCCAGGTCGCGCGCCATTCATTCCTTCCGACCTTACACCTGCTCCCTCCGAAGCTCCGGAAGGCCTCGTGCTGCTCTGCGGCGGACGCGGTACATTGCGCGCAGCTGAAGGTGATGGCGCAAGCGGACGTCCTTCAGATCCACGATTTGCCATCGAGGAAGAGCCGGAATTTGTCATTGGCGAAGAGCCGCGATTTCCCATTGGCGAAGCCGAAGGCGCCCGATTCGCCATTGGTGAGCCCGCATCGCGCCCAGCCACACTATTATGCGAAGCCGCGATTGCCGGCGATGGCTTGGACAACCCCGAGTTCCGCGGTGGAGTCATTCGGCTAACCGTCGGCCGTGAAGTAACTCCTGAAGCAGGATGCGCCGCTGCCAGGCCTGCCTTTGACCCCAGCACGCTGGAACGCGTCGGGGAAATATTCGGACGGTCAAGACTCGCACTCGATAGATTCCGCAAGGCGCTGCCAGGTATGTTAACCCTGTTGCCAGCCACGGACATTCCCCGCTCCAGCGTGTTTCGTGATACCGCAGTCATCGCTCCGGGCCGCGTGGCATAGCGCGGCATCCCAACCCCATTTCTGCCGTAAGATGCTCCGCCGTTGCGGCCGTAGTTATTCGCGATATGGTTAAAGTTGTTGATCCGCGTGTTGCTGATGTTGACATTGCGGAAATAACCGCGGCTAGCCCCGTACCACGGGAAGAACGGCTCGCCAAAGCCCAGCGGACACCAGCCAAATCCTCCGCCAAAGCCAATGCCGAAGCCAAAGTTTATGCCAATGCCAAAGTGCGGCCCGCCAAACCAGGCCACCAGCGCCGGAGCGTAGTAAGGCCGGGCCCAGTACGGTCCTGGCGCCCATCCCCAGTAAGGGCCAAAGTCAACCCAGCGCCCATAGTGGAACGGAGCAAATCCCCACGGAGCAGCGTCTACCCAAGTCCATCCCCAAGGCGCTTGCCAGATCCACTGTCCATCACTATACGGAGCCCATCCTGGCGCGACGTTGCTCGGCACCCACACATTTCCATATTGAGGGGTGTTCCGCCAGCTTCCGTATTCATCCAGATCGCCGGCTCCAACCACGCCCGGCGCAACGTACTGCGCCGAGGTGGATTCGTCTTCGCGCTGGTCGCGCACTTTGCACCAATCATCGAAGCCGTCACGTCGCGGCGCGTCCATAGTCTGATGCGCCAGCGAAGTTCCCCCGGTAAACCGAGCCTCCTCGCCAGCGCGCACCTTAACCGACTGTCCCTGCCCGGTGGCTTCGCCCTCGCCCTTCCAAACCGTAACGATGGTCGTATCCCCATTCGGATCGACGTCGAACCGGTAATCCCCACCCTTGGTTATCGTGAACGCCAGGTTCTGGGTGTCGACCTCATAAACCTCGCCGCTGTAGAGCTTGCGGACATGCACATTCAACGTGCCCTGATGCAATTGCACCTGCACAGCATCGTTGGTGACGTTCGTCAGAGTCAAACTGCTTTCCGAGCTAATGCGCATCACGCCCGTACCCAAATTCAGCTCGGCGCGCGAGTCTTGGTCAGCCCATACGTTGTCGCCGTTGGTAAGAGGACGGTTAGCCGAACCCTGAACCCAATCCCCGGTCCCTTGCGGCTGCACTGAAACCGATCCGGACATGTAGCCTAAGCGTCCAACGCGGCCCGAAGGATCACCCGCCTGGCTGCCATCCGAAGGCAGCGGCTGCCCGGCCGATGGCGCGGGCTCCGTTTGGTAGGGAGCCTGACTAACTACTGGCGGAGCCTGCTCCGCGGGATACCCTGACTGATCTCCAACTGAAGGAGCCGTCTCCGCTGGCGGAGGCGGAGCCTGATCCGTGGGGTATGTCGATTGACCACCCTGCTCTGCCGGCGGCGGTGGCGCCTGGTCAGCTGGGTAAGCCTGTTGCTGATCCGGCGGCGGTGCCGGCATATCTTGAGCTTGCGCCGAGAAAGTTGCCGTGGCGACGGCCAGTATTGCCACAATAAAATGGTGCCGAAATAAGCGCCGGAAGCCTCTCATATCTATTCTCCCTCGGAACACCGCCAGCCCCAGCCGTGTTCCCCAACCCTTTATGCCGACGCGATTTGAAGCTTAGCGCAGGTGACTGACTACCTGCCACTGCGAATATAAACCCGGATCAGGCCTGTGAGTTGCGAGAAAAGAGTGTGAAAATAGGTGGTGGTACGGCGGGATTTGCTGAGCCAACCGCCTCTCAGGACCGAGGTCGGCCTTTCGGCGGACAATCCTCGTTAAGCATGCCGCTTGCGAGATTTGGGTTTCGGTGACCTCGACTCTGGAACCTTGGCTTCTTTCGGTTCTTTGCGTTTCTCTTCGGTATCCACCGAGAACAGCATGAAATGGTCGAAGCTGTGGCGCCGGAAATAGCGGTGCTTGCGGAGGTCGAAATACAGTTCGGCGTTCTTGGGCAGCCAGAGTTCGGATTTGCTCTTGGGAAATCGTACTGGAGCGTACTCCACAGTCTGATGCTCGCTGCGCAGTTGAATTTCCTTGATCGGATCGGTCAAATCCGATTCCAGGCGAACGATCTGGAAAGTGTCCGCGGAAATCCAGGCTCGTCCTTTGAGGCTGACCGCGTAATCTCTGCCGTTGACGACGTAATTCTGGATGCGGCGTGGCTTGTTTTCGCGTTGCTGAAAATGGACCAGCCATGTGGCTTTCTGATTCCAGGTGCCCAGACCCTCGCAGCTCATTTCGAAATCATCACGCATGTCGGGGTGAAAGATCAAAGCCATAGTGGGCAAGCCGCGTGTGGCGATCTGGTCGGGGAAGGCTCCAATGTCAGAGCGCCCACTGCGAAACTCGTCGACCTTGAAGCTGCCGGGCTTCGGCTCTGCGATCGAGGCAACATAGTCGAACCTGATGGTGGTATGTTTCTTGGAAACCCCGGCTAGGTCGACTTCTTCGTGGTAAACATCTTCCACGGCGTTGAACTTGGCCAGATCGTCCACCAGTTCCTTGACGCGAACGCCGGACTGCGTAATTACTTCATCGATCGGGCATGAGACGCCGGAAGCCACCGCGGGTTTGGTGTCGTCCACGCCAGGAGGGCCCCAGCTCTTCGCCATCAGAACCGGGTCAGTGGCGGCGACGATCGGGATCATTCTCGAAACAATGGATTGAGGCGCAATTACTTCATCCGGTTGGGATTGCCGTTTCTCAAGTTCGGCAACCAACTCGTGAATCTGCTTCGCGTTCGGATCAGCGGGCGCAGTTTTCAAGAACGTTTCTAACGCCTGAATTGCCTGAGGGTAGCGCTGCAGATTGGCCAGTGCCTGTCCCAGAATCAGTTGTGCCGGATTTGCCGCTGCCGCTCCTCTTTCAATAGCAAGCCGCGCTTGAGCCTGCGCCTTGTCGAACTCGTGCTGCAGCAGATAGGCGTCGGAAAGAAGGTAATGCGCCATCCAGGATTCGGGGTGGGTCGCAACCGCCTGTTCCAGCGGGCCCCGAGCTGCGGCAGCGTCGTTGCGCTGAATTTCCACTCGTCCAAGCAATGTGAGCGCCTCACCATAGTGCGGCGCCAGCTTTGTGGCCGTGGCGAGATAACTCTGCGCCCGGTCCATATTCTGTCTTTCAAAGTACAGATAGCCCAAAAGGAAGTTCACTTCTGCGTTCGAAGGATCAGCCTTGTAAGCGGCATCGAGCTTCTTCTGCGCTTCATCCAGCTTCGAGGACTTGAGGGCGACCAAGCCATGCACCATGTTGCGCCGAACCTTCGTGGGAATCTCCTTAACGTTCACCGCCCCCAGATCGACAGCGGAGGGATCTTTCTTTAAGGCCACCTCCATGTGGTTCAGGGTGATTCTGCCGCTGATCATGACTTCCTGATGCGACGTCAAATAACCGAGGGCGCTTACGGCTACATCATACTGGCCCGTCTCCAAGTCGCCGATCATAGCCGTGGCGTCCTCCTCTGTGACCCCAGCCCGAATCTGTCCGCTAATCTTGTTCGTGATTTGCACCAAAGCTTGACGATCGAGGGGCTTATCCTTCTCATCCCGCACGGCGAGTTGGACGATAGTCCCGGTGCTCGCTGGTAGCGCTGTAAGGCCGGAGGTCGGATTGGGGGTAGTGTCTGCAGTTGGTGAGTTTGGAGTTGGGCCACGCTGGGCGGAGGCGTTGCCGAGCAGCATTGACATCAACCCCAGGGTAACTGCTTTGAAGAGTGACTGATTCATATAACCTCGAATACAGGCGAGGCGAGCGCAGCCAGTCTCTCACTGGTTGTTCGGAAGGTCAATGCTCAGTATTTACTCGGCCAAGGCCGGGAGAAGACCGCTGGTTTTGGGTCGAGCAGAGCTTCCGATCCGGGAGGACATCCGGCGGCATCAATAGCACGCCACGATTTTCATTTTCAGCGGTCCAGTTCGATTCGCGCCTCGCTGTGAAACTGGGATTACCTTCGTCACCGTCGGTGCCAGACGTTACTCATGAGTTCGTTCCACGCTGTGCTAGCTTTTTCTTTGGTCCGGCTTGAATCGAGCGCGGCGGCAGCCTGCTGCCGCAAACGATGTATTCCCGTAGCCGGTGGGGGACGCATTGCAATCTGGGGCGGCAGTTCAACGCGAAATCCACGGAACAGCATTCATCGTGGCCAGTCCCGCGATGCAGCGTTTCATGGCCATGGTCGAGCGCGTTGCCGGCCACACGGAAACCGTCCTGATCACCGGTGAAACCGGCACTGGCAAGGAACTGATTGCCTGCAGCATCCACGAATTTTCCTATCGCAATGGCAAGTCCTGGATCGACATAAACTGCGCCGCTCTGCCTGAGCACCTGGTCGAGAGCGAACTCTTCGGCTACGAAAAAGGCGCCTTCAGCGGCGCTGACAATTCCAAGCCCGGACTTTTCGAACTGGCCGACAAAGGGACTCTCTTCCTGGATGAAATTGGCGAACTGCCCTCTCATATTCAAGTAAAGTTGCTGCGCGTGCTGGACGGCGCTCCGTACTATCGGCTCGGAGGGCATCGCAAAATCACCGTAGATGTCCGCATCGTCGCCGCCACCAACCAGGATCTCGAAGCCGCAGTGCGCGAAGGCCGCTTCCGCAAAGACCTTTTTCATCGCCTCAGCCAGTTTCAATTGAGGGTTCCACCGTTGCGCGAGCGCCCAGAAGATGTTCTCGCCTTAGCCGAGCATTTTCTCCGGCTGAAATCTCCCGACCTGCATTTCAGCGCGGAGGCGCTGCGCGCACTGCAACCGCATTCCTGGCCTGGAAATGTGCGCGAGCTGCGAAACGTGATAGCCAAAGTTGCGATGCTCGCATCGGGAAAAGAGATTGGCGCGTCCGATGTGACGGCGGAACTTTCAGCCGAGCAGCAAAAGACCAATATTCCAGTGCCCGCCGGCGATCTGCAAGACATGGAAAGACAGATGGTAATGAAAGCGCTGGAAAATACCAGAGGTCACCGCGCCAAAGCGGCCGAGCAACTTGGGATTTCGCGCAGAACGCTAAGCCGGAAGCTGGGCGAATACAAAATCACCGCCGCTCCGAGCGATAAGAGCCGGGCGCTCGGCGCGCTCAGCCTGAAGCAAAAGAAATTCTTCCGCGCGAAACTGAATGTTCCGGTAACGCTCAAAGACAGTCACGGCCACGAGTCGCAGGTGACCGCGGTAAATCTCAGCGTCGGCGGCATGGGCCTCGAAGGATTGCCCGATCCCCGCCGGTCCGAAGGCCTTATGGATATCAGCTTCAGCCTGCCCAACAGCCAAGCCTGTATCGAGGCCAAGGTACAAATCGTCTGGGCCGATCTTGACGGACGCGCCGGCGCCACATTCGTGGTCATCGACCCCGCGGTTTACAAAGAGCTGCAGGAGTGGACCAATCAAAGGATGAAGGACGAAGGCTGGGAGCTGCCATTGTGAGCTGATTGCCTGGCTTGAAAACAAAGCCTTTGCCGAAAATCTCCTGCGTTACTTTAGTTTGCTGCTTTTTGGGTAAGTGATTGTTGCCACGTAACTTACCTAACTATAATAGATAAAATCCCTGTTTGAAAACTAGTTGTGCTGCGTTGCTCCGCGGAGGTATCGATACGCTGTCCGCATTGCCAAAACTCGTCGCCAAGATTCTGATTACCGTCCTGCTCGGCGGTTTTCTGGGAGCCACACTGGTGCGCTTTGCGCCTGGCTTCGGGATCGACGAGGAGGAGTTGGACTCGCGCCTAAGCACCCAAAGTATTCAGGCACTGCGCGAAACGCGCGCCGCCGACGCCAATATTTTCGTTTTCTATTTTCATTATTTGAGCCGCTTACTCCGCGGCGACTTGGGAATTTCCCGGACACTGCAACGCCCGGTTCGACAACTGGTAGCCGAACGTTTGCCCGAGACTTTGAAATCAGTGGCTGCCGGGATGGCTCTGGGATGGACTGCCGGATTTTTCCTCGCGGTCGCCGTCGTGATGTCGAGGGCCTGGTATCTCGATCTGCTTGGCAGTTTGCTGGTCGGAGTCTTACTTTGCCTCCCTGCGGCAGTCCTCGCGCTTCTTTTTGTGCTGGCACAGGCGCCGACACGATTGCTGCTCGGTCTGATCATTTTTCCCAAGATGTTTCGTTATTCTCGCAATCTGCTGGGCCGAAGTTCGGCGTTGCCTCATGTGCTGACCGCACGAGCCAAAGGGTTGGGCAATATGCGCGTGCTGGTTTGGCACATTCTTCCAACCGCAACACCCCAGCTTCTGGCTCTACTCGGCGTTACGGTCAGCTTCGCGTTCACTGCGGCGATTCCGATGGAAGCGCTGTGTGACATGCCAGGCATCGGACAGTTGGCATGGAAAGCGGCACTGGGGCGCGATGTAGCCCTGCTGGTGAATCTAACGATGATTGTCACGTTGGTCACGCTCATGGCCAATTCGGCCTCCGAAATGATGGGCAAAATTTTTGCCGTGAGCGAAGCATGAACTGGGCGAAGACAGCAGCCATTGTTTTCCTGCTGGTGATTTCCGCCGCATGCTTGCTGGCGAACTTCATAGCGCCAGCATCGTACGCGCACCAGTTTCGCGACGAGCCTGATGCTGCGCCTTCGCGGCAACATCCTTTGGGCACAGACGATTTAGGAAGGGATCGCTTTTCGCGCGTATTGTACGGCACACGAGTATCACTGTTGCTGGCCCCGGCGGCTGCGTTGCTCTCTAGCTTGTTGGCAGCTTTTATCGGAGGTATTGCTGGCTTCGCCGGCGGACGCGTCGAGCGTTTCGTGATGGCGGGAACCGATCTTTTCCTATCGCTGCCCTGGCTTTTCCTGCTGATTACGGTTCGCGCGCTCTTGCCCCTGAACGTCTCTCCGATTGTTTCCGTGTTGATCACCTTTGCCATGCTCGGCTGCCTGGGCTGGGCCGGAGCGGCGCGCATTATCTGCGCAGATGCCCGAGCGCTTTCACGCTCGGATTTTATTCTTCTCGCACGCGCATCGGGCAGCGACGGTTTCCGATTGTTCTGGCGTCATCTCGTGCCCAATCTCAAACCAGTCTTGTACGCGCAGTTCTGGATTTCAGTCCCAGTTTTTATTTTGACCGAAGCCAATCTTGGAATTCTAGGCTTGGGCGTCGCCGAACCACTGCCCTCGTGGGGAAGCCTGCTTCGCGAACTCGAGGGCTTTTCAACCATCTCTGGTCAAGCCTGGCAATTTGTTCCACTCATTCTGTTCATTCTGGTGGTCAGTAGCTTTCATCTTGTCCTGACGAAAGAGGAGTTGGCGGTATGAAAAAACTGTTAACAAGTTTCCTTCTGACGATCCTGCTCGCGCTCGGTTCGCTGGCCCAATCTGGCGGCGAATTGCATTTCTGCCTGCGATCGGAACCAAAGACGCTCAACCCGCTGCTTGCTGCCGACGATGCCTCGGAAACCATCCGCTACCTGACTGGCGGCGTGCTGGTGCGCGTCAACCGGATGACCCAGGAACTTGAGCCTGGACTTGCTACGTCATGGAAGATCACAAATGGCGGAAAGGCGATCACCTTCGAACTCCGCACAGGGCTGCGCTTCTCCGACGGCACTCCCTTTTCCCCGGAGGATGTCGCCTATACCATGCAGCAGTTGATGGATCCCGCATTGCACTCGCCGACCGGAGACGCGTTCCGCGCATCAGAGGGAAAAGTTCAAACTGAGGTTTTGCCGAAGAACCGTGTCCGAGTCACTTTCCCTGCTCCAATCGCTGGCTTGGACCGACTCTTCGATCAGGTGGCGATTATGTCCTCGAAGTCTCCGCAAAAAGAAATGGCAGTGCTCGGACCTTACTACGTTGGCGAAAATAAAGCCGGCTCATACCTGATCTTGAAACGCAATCCCAACTATTGGGAAAAAGATCCGGCGGGCCGCCAATTGCCGTACATAGAGTCGGTTCGTCTGGATATCCAACAGAATCGCGACATCGAGATGCTGCGGCTAACCCGAGGCGAAATTCACTTCATCAACTCGGTTGACGCCGATTATTTCGACAAGATCGCTGCTCAGGATCCGTCAATGGCGCACGATGCGGGTGCGTCGCTCGATTCCGAAGAGATGTGGTTCAATCAGGTCGCTAATTCTCCGTTGCCGGCATACAAGAAAGCCTGGTTTACTTCGACCAACTTCCGCCGGGCGGTTTCCGAAGCCATCAACCGCGAAGATATTGCCCGCATAGTATTTCATGGGCACGCCCGTCCCGCAGTGGGCCCGGTCAGTCCGGCCAATAAGTTCTGGTTCAATCCCAAGCTGCAGCCGCATCCCTTCGATAAGAAGTCCGCGCTGCAGCGCCTCGCTCAGGATGGATTCCATCTTCAAGATGGCACCCTGCGCGATCACGACGGACACGCAGTCGAATTTTCAGTAATTACCAACGCCGGAAACAAAGCCCGCGAACGCATGGCGACCATGATTCAGCAGGACCTGTTAGGCGTTGGAATCAAACTAAACGTGGTCACCTTGGATTTCCCCTCTTTGATCGAACGCATCACACATTCGTTCGATTACGAGGCATGCCTGCTCGGGATGGTCAACGACGAACTTGATCCCGATGCCCAAATGACTGTCTGGCTCAGCTCCGCTGACAGCCACCAGTGGAACCCCAGTCAGAAAACTCCATCGACCCCATGGGAAGCCGACATCGATAAGTTGATGCGCGCACAAGCCTCGACGCTTGATCCGAAGAAACGCAAAGAAGATTACGACAAGGTGCAGGAAATTGCGTGGCAGCAGGAGCCGTTCATTTATCTGGTGAACAAGAACGCGCTGTCGGCGGTATCGCCGGCGCTGCACAACGCGCATCCAGTGGTGTTGCGGCCCCAGGTTTATTGGAATATTGATCAGCTCTCACTAAGCACCGAGGTCGCCAGGAATCATTGATGGACGCGGAGCCGCTGCTGTCACTGCAAATCTCGGTCGACTATCCCGGCAAACCGGGAGTGCTGCGCGATCTCACCTTGGACGTGGGCAAACAGGAAATTCTTGGGCTGGTCGGGCAAAGCGGATGCGGCAAGAGCACCCTGTCGCTGGCCATCTTGAAATTGCTTTATTTGAAGAGAGCTCAGGCGCGCGGTTCGATTTACTTCAACGGCCGCGATCTGATGGCACTTGGCGAGCGAGAAGTTCGGGCGCTACGCGGAAAAGAAATCGGACTCATTCTGCAGAGTCCCATGTCGTCGCTGAATCCCGCGCTGCGCATCGGCACCCAATTGGCGGAGGCGTGGAAAGTTCACCAGAGCGGCTCGGCAGAACAGTGCCAGCAGGCGTTGCGGGAAGCGCTGCTAAATGTCAGCCTGCCTGGAGAGCAGGAGTTCCTACGGCGGTATCCAGCGCAATTAAGTGTAGGTCAGGCGCAGCGGGTGCTGATTACGATGGCTGTGTTGCATAAGCCGCCGCTACTAATTGCGGATGAGCCTACCAGTGCTCTCGACCTGATTACCCAGGCCGAAATTCTGCAGCTCTTTGCCGGCCTGAGCTCGAAGTTCGGCATCAGTATTCTGTATATCTCTCACGATCTGCTGTCGGTCGCGACCATCGCGCACCGTGTTGCAGTCATGCATCAGGGCGAGATTGTGGAGTGCCGCAGAACCGCGGAGTTGTTCCAGAATCCCAAACATCCGTATACGCAACAACTCATTCGATCTCTTCCCGTAGTGCCGCAATTAGCAGTCGCGAGCGCGGGCAGCTAGTGAAGCCGTGTTTCTAATGAGGCCGGGTGTCTCCGCCCGACTGGACCGTCGAGACGCCCGTCCTCCACGCGCTTTACTTTCCGGCTGTGACGGGCATTATCACAGGCGCGGAAATTTCAACCACATCAGGCGTAGTCCAGTTAGCCTTTCCGTTTGTCAGTTCCACGCGGTTCATGCTGATTTTCATCCTGCCGCGATCCACTTCCACCACCAGGTAGTGGTAATTAACCGGCTTATCGAATAACGGATCTCCAGCCTTGCGCGGAATCAAGTAAGGATGCGCCCCGCCGCCGCCCGTGACGAAGTAAGTCACTCCACCGTGCTCGTGGTGTTCATAGTTATGGACGTGGCCGGCGATCACCACGAAACGCGCGTGGGTGCCAGCCTGCCGTTTCTCCAGTAACGATGCCAAGGCTTGCTCAGAAGGGCGCGCCGAATGTCCGCCACTAAGAAAATGCTCTGACGAGTCCGTGAAAGGAGGGTGATGGAGCACAGGGCAAACGAAGTCGACGTCGGATGACAATGTATCCAGTTCGTGCACGAGCCATTGCCCTTGCGGCCCCGAAGTTTCGTCGAGCGAACTGTCTAACATGAGCATGAGCGTGTTGGCCGCGCGCACGGAGTAGTAGCGTCGGTTCTGTAATTGAGGGAAGCGCTGAAAATAATTTTCCAGCGCGATCTTCTCATTGCCGTACAGTTCGTGGTTTCCCAGCGCCGGATAAACTGGGATTTTGTTTTGCACCCAAGGCGCGGTTTCAGTGTCAAACACTCGCCAGTCATTCTTATTGGCGCCGCCGTACACGAGATCGCCGCCAATCGATATGAACGCGGGATGCGCGTCCGCTATGGCTTGAACAAGAGCCTTGCGCACCACGGGATTTGAGGCGTCAGTATCTGTGGGGTCAGTGAACCGGGTGTCGCCATAAGCCACAAATCGGAATGGAAGATTGGTTTGCACTTGCAGTTCGACGGGCTTGGTCTGAGCGGACGCGAGAGTCGCAGCCGCGAATAAAACGCAATACGTGATAAGTCTTCTCATAATTTAAAGTAGTCGCGAGCGCTGCAGTGTAGGGGACGAGCGTCCTCTCTCGTGCGCGTTTCGTATTCACCAATCCTACAAAAAGGGTTCGATTTTGCCGCCCGCACGGGCGATGACACCCGCGTCTAAACTAGCTGTCTTCGCCGACCTTTAGCACGGCGAGGAATGCTTCTTGCGGAATATCAACTCTTCCAATTCGCTTCATGCGTTTCTTGCCTTCTTTTTGCTTCTCGAGCAGCTTGCGTTTGCGGGTAATATCGCCGCCGTAGCACTTGGCAAGAACGTTTTTGCGAATGGCATGCACGGTCTCACGGGCAATTATCTTGGCTCCAATTGAAGCCTGGATCGCCACTTCAAACATCTGCCGCGGAATCAGTTCCCGCATTTTGGAAACCAGCGCCTTGCCGCGTTCATACGCGAAGTCGCGATGCACGATGACGGAAAGCGCGTCCACCGGTTCACCCGCGACCAGAATATCCATCTTAACCATGGGCGATTCCCAATAGTCCGCCAGATGGTAATCGAGCGACGCGTACCCGCGCGAAACCGATTTAAGCCGATCATAAAAATCGAGAACGATCTCGTTGAGAGGCAGTTCGTAATGCAGCATCACTCGCGAGGAGCTGACATATTCAAATGTTTTCTGTTTGCCACGCTTTTCTTCCACCAGCTTTAGAATGCCGCCGACATATTCTTCATTGGTCAAGATTGTTGCTAAAATCACCGGCTCTTCGATTTTGGCAATCTCACTCGGCGCGGGCCACCGCGAAGGATTGTCGACTTCCACCATTTCGCCATCCGTCTTATAAATTTTGTAGCGCACGCCGGGCGCGGTTGTGATCAACTCCAGATTGAACTCGCGCTCCAGACGCTCCTGGATAATCTCCATATGCAAAAGGCCAAGAAAACCGCAGCGGAATCCGAAGCCGAGCGCGACCGAGCTTTCCGGCTCGAAGAAAAATGACGAATCATTCAGGCGCAATTTTTCCAGCGCCTCGCGGAGTTGCGTGTGCTCGTGCGCGTCCACCGTATACAGCCCGGCGAAAACCATGGGTTTGATCTCTTCGAAACCGGGCAACGGCTCGATCGCAGGATTATTTTCTTCGGTGATGGTATCGCCGATTTTTGTGTCCGCCACGTTCTTAATATTAGCGATCAGGAAGCCGACTTCGCCGGCACGCAGTTCGTCGACTTCGACCGGCTTCGGCGTCAACACTCCGAGCGTTTCCACATCAAG
Organism: Terriglobales bacterium; assembly: GCA_036008085.1. Classification (GTDB taxonomy): domain Bacteria; phylum Acidobacteriota; class Terriglobia; order Terriglobales; family Acidobacteriaceae; genus JABDBE01. The sequence goes on along the minus strand of DASYOD010000041.1, from coordinate 28,032 downwards.
AACGCGTCCATTCCACATCAGGCGGATCTTTTGTCCTTTACGCAGCGTTCCCTGAAACACACGCGTCAGCACGATCACACCGCGATACGGGTCGAACCATGAGTCGAAAATCAGCGCCTGTAGCCGCTTTTCGGGATCTCCCTTGGGCGGCGGAACGCGTTTGACGATCGCCTCCAACACATCAGGCACGCCTTGCCCGGTCTTGGCGCTGATCAGAACCGCGTCGGTTGCGTCCAGACCGACGGCGCCTTCGATCATCTCCTTAGTTCGCGGAACGTCAGCGCTGGGCAGGTCAATCTTGTTGATGACCGGAATAATTTCGAGCCCATGATTGATAGCGAGATAAGCATTCGCCAAGGTCTGCGCTTCAACGCCCTGAGATGCATCCACCACCAACAATGCGCCTTCGCAAGACGCCAACGCACGCGAGACTTCGTACGAAAAATCCACGTGGCCGGGAGTGTCGATCAAATTAAGCTGGTAAGTCTGGCCATCCTGCGCCTGGTACATCATGCGCACCGCGTGAGCCTTGATGGTGATGCCGCGCTCGCGTTCGAGATCCATCGAGTCGAGCACTTGAGCCTGCATCTCACGCGCAGTCAGGGAACCAGTTAATTCGAGCAATCGATCGGCGAGCGTGGATTTGCCATGGTCAATGTGAGCAATAATGGCAAAATTGCGAATAAACGCGGCGTCCATGGCTGCAGGGGTCAATGCTTGATTCTAACAGGGGTTGCGCTACGCGCTTCAGCAGCACGAGCGCCGCTACGGTAAAATAAATTTATGCGTTATCTAGTCAGAGCACGTGTAAAACCCGGCTGCGAGCAGGCTCTGCTCAAAGCGATCGAAGATGGAACGCTGGGGCACGGTTCAGTGGCGGGAGGCGAGTACTTGCGAAACATGCAAGAGGCCAGACTGTGTGAGGACGAGACCACTCGCTGGGTAGAGATTTGCTACTGTCCGACTCCGTTGCAGGAGGAGCGCGAATATTGGGAGCAATATTTTGAATTGGCGCGAGTGCAGGATGCGCATGATCGTAGCCGCTGTCGGGATCAAAATGGTTCTGAGCCGTGGTCCTGCGGCAACTGCGATTGCACCGAGCGTCTGGAGCGAAAACTGAAAACGACTGGCAAGCCTTTTCTCGAATCACTTCGCCACGCGCTGGTTACGCTGTCGTCCCCGGTCGGAAGATAAACGCCTAAGCATTGCCGTTCTCCGAAATCGCGTTTAACTGATCGGCTAAAATCAGCTTTCATGCTTGTACTCGCCTCTGCCTCTCCGCGCCGCCAGGAGCTTTTGCGCAATGCGGGCATCGCTTTCGTGGCTCGCCCAACAGATATTCCCGAAATCCCCCAAGCAGGAGAACTACCTCGCGCCTTTGCCGAGCGCATGGCGTTGGAAAAAGCTTTGGCAGCATTCGACAAGGAGTCAAAGGATTTTGTTCTGGGAGCCGACACTATCGTCGTCGTAGATTCGGAAATCCTGGGCAAGCCTCGCAACAACGCAGATGCCGCCCGCATGTTGCGCTTACTTTCCGGTCGGACACACCAGGTGATCACCGGAGTTTGCCTACTGGGTCGCGGATTCGAAGATGTGCGATCAGAAACCACAATCGTCACCGTGAACCGCCTCGGCGACGATGAAATTCAGTCCTACGTATCGAGCAGCGAACCCATGGACAAGGCCGGAGCTTACGCCATTCAAGGCCGCGCTTCACGCTGGATTTCGCGCATCGAGGGAGACTATTTCAACGTGGTGGGATTACCGGTTTCGCTGGTATATCGAATGATGCAGGAGCACAGAGTGCTGTAAAGCAACAGAAGCCTACGCCTTTTTTTCGGGCTCTTTTTCGTCCTTCTCTTTATCTTTCACCGCGGACTTGAAGTTGCGAATGCCTTCTCCCAAGCCCTTGCCCAGATCGGCAAACTTGCTGGGGCCAAACAACAAAAGCGCAATGCCGACGATCAGCAGAATGTGCAGCGGCTGAAACAGTCCTTCACCCATAAATCCTCCAATAGCGCGCCTGTGAAAATTCTAGGCTTCCCCTGCCGCGTAGTCAAAACCTGATGACCCGAATCTATCTGCCTGCAGGCTTCGCGCCACTTGCCATCTTTACATCACGAGACGCCTGGTAATGTGCGATCCCGCTGTAGAGCGCTTCCGCGATCCGCTGACGGTAAGTCGAACTCTGCAGATTGTTTTCGTCGGTCGGACTGCTGACGAACGAAACCTCAGCCAGCACCGCCGGCATTGAAGTCCCGGTCAGTACCACGTACTGAGCCTGCTTGACTCCGCGATTGCGAAGCCCTGAATTGTTTTCCGACAGCATTGCATATAACGAATGCTGGAGACTGGCGGCAATTCGCCGCGACTCCCGCACCTTTTCTCGAATGTCGACATTCGTCCAGTCAATAGTTTTCAATCCCGCCGGTGATGCATCGTCGGCGTCTTCGGTCCTGGCTTTTACCGATGAATAAGTGTTGGTGTAATAGGTTTCCACGCCGCGCGCAGAAGGGAAATCGCTGTAATTGGCATGAATGGAAACAAACAGATTGGCTTGCGCCAGGTTGGCAATTTCAGCCCGCTTTTCCAGCGAAAGATAGCTGTCATCTTTACGCGTGTAAATTACCTCAGCACCCAGGCGAGTCTCAATCAGGCGCCCGAGGCGTTGCACAATATCCAGCACCAGATCTTTTTCCAAAAGACCTTTACGCCCAACTGTTCCGAGATCCCATCCTCCGTGACCGGCGTCGAGCACGATGCGCAGCTTGGGTCCGTGGAGTGGAGTGGGCACTTGTTCGAGGCCTTCCGGCTTCGCGGATGTCGCCGGTCGATTGTCATTTGTCTGTACTTGAAGAGATGGCTTCAGGGTGCTGGGAGTGAGGGCGATCGAACTGAGCAAAGCTTGGTTCGACTGTTTCTGCCCGAGGGTGAGCTGATTCGAAGACAATTCAGGAGGCTGCTTCTTTGATCCTTGATCCAGGATCGCAGGGTCAGGAAAAGCGAAGAGATCAAGCTTCGCCCGGGGATGCGACTTGTCTCCAATCTTGCGGACTTCGACCACCAGTCGATACGGATTCGGTTCCAATCGCACCGAGAAATCCGATGCGCCCGTGGTTTCGAGCACCACGCGGGTAACCCCTGCCATTGGCTGAGCCACACGAACCCGCTGTAGCAGGGCATCGTTAACCGCAATCGTGCGAGTGGTGAAGCTGCCTGCAAGCGTGGTGTCGTGCAAATCGAAATAGATTCTCTCTGGATTGGGAAGCCGATGCGCTTCGTATTGCACCTGATCCTGGATGTCAACTACCACGGTGCTGGAGTCAGCCGATGACCAATGCCGAATGCCAGTGATCTGAGGCAACAGGCCGGCTTCTTCGGGAGTGGTGGGCGCTGATTCCGTCTCGTCTTCGTTTTCTGTGCTCGTAGCCGCCGCTAGCGCGGCTTCAGGTGTGGCGTGCTGCGTGATTTCAGTTTCGCTTTGTGGACTCGCTGCGATTGCAACTGAACTGGCTTGCACCCGCGCCGATGGCACACGGTGTCCCAGCTTCCACCACACCATGGCGCCCAGCGCCACAGCTATCACTACGACTGCTGCTACTACCGCGAGGCCAGGAGTCGAATTGGGCACGCGTTCAGGCTTCGCTCCCGGCGAGGAGCCACTGATCGATTCTGAATTTTCAGTAAGAGCAACAGATTGTGGAGGTCGGGCGTCCTCGCCCGGCTGGACGGATAAAGACGCTCGTCCTAAATTTGAATCCCCCAAACTCTCTTCCTGACTCGCCGCCCCTTCAACCGTGCCCTCATGCACGTCCGCAGCCTCAAGCCCTAACTCCACAGTCTCCGGCTCAAAAACGAAACTCATTTCAGGTTCGGCTGCCGCGGATTTAACAACCTGCCGTGAAATCTCCCGCAGACGATCTTCCTCTTCCGGTTTCATCGCCGAAAGAATCAACTCAGCCAGCAGGTTCAAACTGCGAACGTCGCTATCGTTAAATCCGTAAGGCTCGCCAGAAAATGCCTCCAGCAAACCCACAACATTTTGTTTTGCGGAAAGCGGCACCGCCAGCATGGACCGCACACCCAAACGTCGGCAGGCCTCCAGATTTACTCGCGGGTCAATATCAACGTCGTCGCAGCGCACGATCCGTCCTGAAACCAGGCACTCGCCGGAAAATCCCGAGTTCGGATCGAGACGCACGCCCGGGTCAGGCACAATGCTACCTGCTGAGGCGCGGCAAACGATGGCATTGTCCTGCGCCAACGCAACGGCGACGCCATCCGCGCCAGTAACTGCGAGCGCCCGCTCGGCGACCAGTTGCAGCACTTCATCCAAAACGAATTGCTCGAGCTGCCAATCGTCGTCCGGGTTCGAACCATCACGCGTCTGCTTCGCTCGTCGGCTACGGATCTGCTCGTGCAAAGCCGAGAACGCGAGAAGAGCCTGCAGCGCTTCATGGCCCATGCGTTCCGTGGGCGAAGAAGCACGCGGTCCGACCGCAGGAACCGCCGCCGCGTCTTCCTTCATTAACTCCAAATCCGGATTGTTAAGACCCGCGCTCATGGACGGTGATAAGCGAAACAGTCAGCGCTGAATGTGACCGATGCGGCGCTATTGGGGGAGGAGATTTTGCCGCAGCTTAAAGTAAGGTACCGTGGTTTAGCTCTAATCGCAATGTCTCAAAATATTTCGCCAGCACCAAGGTAAGGCCCTCTACGGCCACGCAACCCTTTGGGACTCAAGCTCTTCCGCTGCCCGTTGCGCAAGCCTTCGATTGGGCTTATCCTCGGTTCAGGAAGTATATCTTGTCCCCCATGTTAGGTTGTGGCAGGTGAGTGAACAGAAAAAGAAGTCAGGATGGCTCTGGCCCTTCGGCGTAGTGGCTACCGGATTGGGCGCCGCCGGCGTGGTGATTTTCCGCGGCTGCTGGCACCGCAAAATGAGCTGGCCAGTGCGCTTCCAGGACCGCTCCTACCAGGTTTGCCTGGGCTGCGGCATCAAACGCCTGTTTGATGAGCAAGCGTTCCGCGCCTATGGCCCCTACAGCTACGATCTGAATCGCCTGGTGGCTCGCGACCGCGTCCGGGAACGACATCCCGAGCCCACGGTCCATCGCACTGCCTCCTAACGCGCGACTGCCCCACCTAAACCCCAAATAGATGAGGGTGCCCCACTCTTTCGCGTTTTTTGCGAAAGGGTGGGAATCGATGATGCCGGCAGCAAGAGCGTTTAAGATCAGAAGTCATTCGCCCACATCAAGAATTTCCGTCCCACATTCACTCGTAGCGCAAAGCCTCAGCAGGTAGAATCCGTGCCGCCGACCACGACGGATACACCGTCGCGATCAGCGAAACTCCAATCGCTACCCCCGCCACCAGCAAGCCATCCGCAGCCCGCGGAGCGAAGGGCACATAATCAATCGAATAAACCTCGGGTGCCAGCGAAAGCAGATGGTAGTGTCCCCCGGCCCACGAAAGCGCGTAACCAAGGACCAGGCCAATCGCGGTTCCCACTACCCCAATCAGTACACCCTGCGCAATAAAAATACGCCGTACCTGCGCTTTGCGCGTGCCCATGGAAATCAGCACTGCGATGTCCCGAGTTTTTTCCATGACCATCATCGTCAGCGAGATCAAAATATTCAGCGCGGCCACGAAAACGATCAGGCCAATGGTGATGAACGTTACCAGCCGCTCCAAACGCAACGCGTGAAACAGTGGCTTGTTCTGCTCCATCCAGTTAGTGGCCATGAAACCTTTGCCCGCAGCCTGCTCGAGTTGCCGCGAGATCTCTCCCGCCTGGTAAATATCGTCCACTTTGAACTCAAGCACAGACACCAGATCGCCCAGCCCGAACAGCCGTTGCGCATCGCTGAGACGCGTGAATGCCCACGAACTGTCGTAGTCAAAGAAACCTGAGTTGAAAATTCCCACTACACGATAGCGGTCATACTTCGGCACCATACCAAAGGGAGTCAGCTCTCCTTGCGGACTGGTCACCAGCACAGTTGAGCCAACCGTCGCGCCCAACTCATTGGCCATGTCTTCGCCGAGAATAATGGGAGGCATAGCGGCCAAGCGATTTTCCACCCCTTGAAGATCGGTAGGCGACGTCGTCGGGGTGGAGGTTGTCGGTGCGGCGCCCTCGCCCGCGTTCTGCGAAGTTTCCGCAAGCGCATCCGCCGATCCGATTTTCACCGTACTCAGTAAATCACTGACTTTTCTTTCCTCGCGGGGAATCATTCCCTTGAGTACCGCTCCGCGCGCCCGCGGTCCCCGGGAGATCAGAACCTGCTCGTAAATCGCTGGCGCTGCGGCCACAATATGCGGCTCTTTTGACAGCCGGTCCAGGAGCACCCGCCAGTTGCTGATGCCATCGCTCTGCACCCGCAGCAGATTGATATGAGAACTCGAACCCAGAAGCCGGTCCTGCAGATCCTGACGAAATCCGTTATTGATTGCCAGCGCCACAACCAGAGAAGCGACCCCGGCAGCAACTCCCGCGATGGAAATGCCGGTGATGACGCCAATCACCGCCTGGCGCCGTTTGGCACGAAGGTAGCGCGAGGCGACAAAAAGTTCGAAGCGCATAGAAGCCATCAGCTATCAGTTTTCAGCCAAACTGGATTATAGCTAGGGACAACTGTTTGAGTTTGGAGGGATCAATAAAGAAGACCAACGCAGCCTTAATGGCTACCAATTGGGTTCTAGAAAAAAAAAGCCGCCGGGCCATAAAGCCAGGCGGCAAGAGTGTAGCCATTCAACTGCCGAAGACAGGACTACGGTTTAATCTCAAACACGGTTCCGGCACCCTTACTCCCTCCGCCGGAGGTTGTGCCATAGAGGTTACCGTTGAGGAGAATGACTCCGCCGCGAGGATAATATCCATCGCCGCTGACCGTGTCGAAAGACCAAAGCACAGTCTCCTTGTAACTGCTGCCTGAGGGCTTTAGCTCGAAAACGGTGCCGGCGTTTTCCGTACTCCCGCCGAACAAGGTTGTTCCGTAGAGGTTACCGCTTGCGTCCACAATGACGCCATCGCCTTGTTCGGGATATTGGCCATCTTTGACACCGCCCTGCAAGCTGTAAATAACACTCTGCGTGTATTTACTATTCTTGCCCGCTGTCAGCTTGAAGACGGTTCCGCAGCCGCCACCGCAGGTCTCATCGTTGCCGCCCTGGTAGGTGGTGCCATACATGTTGCCCTTTGCATCCATGGCCAGGCTGGAATCAGGGTAGATCCCGTCTCCACCTTCGAGAAAGTAGAATATGGTCTGTGCAAACCAAGCACCCCTGGACTCAAACAATCTGTAGACGGTGCCGGCGTTGTAGGCATATCCGCCGTAGTAGGTTGTGCCATAGTAATAGCCGTTTGCACCCGCCGTGATTCCCCCGAATGGGTAAGCGGAGCCACCGTTTGCATTGTTAAAGCTGTGAATCATTTTGTACTTCCAGCCGCTTTTCGTCGGAGCCAATTGGAAAACACTTCCAACGTTGAATGAGCCACCCTGATAGGTCGTGCCGTATAGGTTGCCCGTGCTGTCAAACGACAATCCGGCCTGGGGCAAATAACCGTCTTTTTGTGCGTAGCCGAGGAAGCTATGCAGAATCGTTTCCTTCCATGTGCTGCCAGACTTGGTCAACTCAAATACCGTGCCGCAATTGCAACTGCCGTTATTAGCGCCCCCTTGGGAGGTTGTACCGTACAGATTTCCTGACTTGTCGATGACGAGCGGGGAGTATACGGGATAAGCTCCGTCGCCCGCCGACTCCCCGGTGAAAGAATAAAGAAGGGTTTCAGTCCAGACGCCGTTCGACAACGTCAACTCAAAGACTGAGCCAAGACCGCTGGCGCCACCAGTGTAGGTCGTTCCATAGAGATTCCCCGCCTTGTCGACCACCAGGCCAGAATAGGGAGAAGTTCCATCGCCGGTGAAGCCGGGGAAGTCGTAGATTATAGTCTCAGTACCTGCCGCCCATGCAGAAGCCGCAAAGGCCAGAATCGCCACAAACAACACAAGCGCTTTCACCCGCATAAATTCCTCCTTGAGTATGTGCTACGGATTTCTTCTTGGGATCGCAACTTCAGCTTGCGCCCGCCGACGAACAGTCATTTCCGCTGGATTCCGACCAAGGATGTCCTTAGCAATGATTCGGGTTGTGATGATTCAATCCGAGCTCAGATCCAGACAAGCCATCCTAAATATCAAGCGTTCGAAATTCGAACAGCCCTTGCCTGGGGGACGGCGAAAGGGAAGACGGGCTATTCACGACCAACTTAGCAAATCTCGCAAAAAAGGTCGGGACATTGTGGGCTAGAGGCCATGGGCTGTCAAGATGAAAAATTTTGCAACGTCGTCACAGAATACATGCGCGCGGTTTTTCTCAGCCGTCTGATGAATAAATTCCGAACTCATTTCGCATTCACAGCGCACGGTTTCACAAGCTACGAAAACCTTCGCTTCGGCGACTGGATCCTTGAAGGGGCGCGGCTTTCAGCCCCGCCTTACAGCATTTTCAAAGACTTAAGGCACGGCTGGGAAGCCGTGCCCCTTCAAAACTCCGACGCCGAACGTTTTTCCGCAAGCTGTTCAGGCATTGAGTTGTGAAGGGGCGCGCGCCATGAGCCATTGAGAAGTGAATGCCGGCGCTGGAAAAAGGTGTGGAAAAACCGTCGTGAACACAAGAATGTAGCGTCAGGCGCGGAAGCGCTCCCGCATTTCGACGACCCAGCAGCACGACTGAAGTCGGGCCCTTGCCGAACCTGCGCGAAAACTGGGAACCGGAGAACTGATATCATCCTCCCCAAATGCATCCCATTCTTCTTAGCCTGCTTCTGGGCCTCACAGCCGCAGTCGCCAATGTGTTCGGCGGCGCCATTATCGTGCAAAAGCATTGGGATCGTTCTTATCTCCGATATTTCGTCGCCCTGGGCGCGGGATTCATGTTGGCAACGGCCATCGTGGAAGTATTTCCCGCCGCTTTGGAATTACGCGGCAAAAGCGCGGCCTTTCTGGTTCTCGTCGGCTACTTGATCGTTCATTTCTTCGAGCACACCGTAACCACCCACTTCCATTTCGGAGAAGAAACCCACAAGGACCAATTCGTTCACACGCACAAGGGATACTCGATCCTCGTTGGCCTGATCATTCACACTTTTTTCGACGGCATCGCCATCGCCTCCGGCTTTCTGGTTTCAAACTTTCTGGGATGGATAATTTTCCTGGCAATTTTCCTGCACAAGATTCCCGAAGGCTTCACCATCAGCTCAGTAATGATGGCCAGCGGCCAAAGTAGAAGTGTGGCCTGGGGCGCATCAGTGCTGCTCGGAATCGCGACCTTCGCAGGCGTAGCGACTATGGCAGTCTTCCGGCGCGAAGTGAGTTTTGGACTGCCGCTTTCGGCGGGAGTAACGATCTACGTAGCCGCCTCAGATCTGATACCCGAAGTAAACCGCGAGCCCGGAGCAAAAATGGCCCTGGTAGTTTTCCTCGGCGTAGGCTTCATGTTTTTACTGGACCACTTCGCCCACGTTCATTGAAGACTAAAAACCTGATGTGAGGGGCACCGATTCCGGTGCTAGACCTTTATTCCACGGTGTGCTTCGCCGTGTACCCTTCGCGCGCAATCACCATGTACTTCAAATCTTTCCCCTTCTGATCTTTAATCTTTAGCGGACCGCCGTCGGGCGCGACCACTTCCACTTTCAGCTTGCGGTAACTGCCATCCAGTTTGGGATTACTGGGATGATAGGCAATGCTGTACTGATTGCGAATGTCTCCGCCGATCTGATGAAAAATTTCCGGGAACTCCGCCTGAAACCGCGGAAAGTAAGCGCGCCCTCCAGTCAAACGAGCGAAAGTATTCATCTCGTTGTCAGCCTGCAGGTAATCCATTTGATTGATTGGGATGCCCATGCCATGCGGAGCCGCCCCACCCCGCGCTTCGAAATATTCCCGGATCGCCCATCCCACGCTGATAGGGAAAATCGTTACATCCTTTGTAGACTTGATCTTCTTCGTGATCTGGTCGAGATTGAGTTTGCTGAAAGTGTCGATCCCGGTGGTAACCAGAATGATGTACTTGTGGCCTTCAATGCGGTCTACCCGGTCCAGCGAATCGTAAAGCGCGTCGAACAGATTAGTTTCCGTGAAGCCCGGAATGCGCAACTGGTTCAGCGCCCCGTACGCCTCCTGCTTGTTCTGCGTGAAGTCGGCCAGAATGTAATCCTTCATGTCATAAGAGATCACCGCCAGCCAGTCATCTTTCTTCAACGTGCTTACGAACGAATAAGACGCATGCAGAATGTCATTCATGAAGAAGTAATCGCCAGCCGCAAACTCGACCAGCAGCACGGCTGTAATTGGCGCTTCTGAGATCGTAAAGTTGCTGATGGTCTGCGGCGATCCATCCTCGCTAATGCGGAAATTTTCCTTCTTCAAACTGGAGATAAACTGCCCATCTTTGGTCGTGACCATGACCGGCACTTCAACCAGCGGAATGTCCACGCGGATGGAATAATCCGGCATCCCCTCGATCTTTTTCGGCTTCTCCGGAGGCGGGGGTGGTGGCGGTTCGTCCTTTTTCTTGGGGATGGCATAGGGGCCGACATCGGATTGCGGACCCCCTGCCGCATCGGGAGGCTCACTCTGGCCTTTTGAAGGTGCCGAGGACCCCTGGTCCTGAGCGAGGGGCAACAAATTAAAGGTTCCAAGAATCAAACCTAATAAGAACGAGAGGTGGCATAGGTACTTTCGAGCCAGGGTAAAGCAAGAAAACATTTGATCTCCTCGGAAAACCTTATGCTAGTATAGACGCAGAGCTTCGCGATTGGGATGTTCGACCTTTAACCAACCTCCTCCTTCCCGGCAGATCGCGAACAACACATGAAGTGTAATCTGTTTTTTTTGAGAACCAGTTGGCGGTTCTCGGGGAAAAGTGTGGGTGAATCGTGGGCCTAAGTGTACTCAGACGAGCCGTTCCCGCCCTTGTAGTTCTTAGCAGCGTACTGTCTTTCGCAAGCCCAGCCCAAACTTCCAAGCCAGTTGAGACTATCCCCATCGAGCAGATCCACGCCGGAATGCACGGCGTCGCCTATACCGTATTCGAGGGCACAAAGCCCGAAGCCATGGACGTCGAGGTGCTCGGTGTCCTGCAAAATGCGAATGGTCCCAAGGGCGACGTAATCCTGATTCGCCTCGGCGGCGCCAAAGCAATCTACACCGGCGTAGTCGCCGGGATGAGCGGCAGCCCTGTGTACCTGAACGGAAAACTCGCGGGCGCCGTCGCCTTCCGCATCGGTGAATTCTCGAAAGAACCAATTGCCGGTGTCACTCCGATCGCTGAGATGCTCGAGATCAGCGCGCTCGACCGCAGTCCGGCTTCCGAGCCCATAGAAGCTCACTCCGCCGCGCGTTCTCCGAGCAAAACTGCAAGCCCCGGCATTGCCAATTCTCCTGCGCAGGATTCCGCCACTCAAGGTTTCACGAACTATCTCAAGCCCATCGAAACGCCGCTGGTTTTCAACGGATTCTCTGAAGACACAGTGCAGCGCTTCTCGTCACAATTCGCCGCTGCCGGAATCGTTCCGGTGATGGGAGCCGGTTCAGCCAGCAATGCCAAACAGCCTGAGCCAATGGAACCCGGCTCTGCAGTCAGCGCGATCCTCGTTCAGGGTGACATGAACATTGCCGCCACTTGCACCGTCACTTATATGGACGCACAACATCTTCTCGCCTGCGGCCATCCCCTGATGCAGTTCGGCGCGGTCGATCTCCCTATGACCAAAGCGACAGTGCTCGCGACTTTGCCCTCGCCGCTCAACGCTTTCAAAATCGTGAATACGACTGAGACTGTAGGCTCGTTTGTGCAGGATCGTCACAACGGCATCCTCGGAGAGTTCGGCAAGAAGCCTGAGATGATTCCGGTCACCCTAACCATTCACGGCGAATCAGCCGACAAACAATTCCACTACGAAATCCTCAACAACGCCCACCTGAGCCCGGTAGCAATGATGGCTACGGTGTTCAACGCATTGCACGGCGTGAACGAGTACGGTGAGGAAACTACTTATCGGATGACTGGGAGCATTAGCGTTGACGGATATCCAGCGGTGACCATGCAAGATATGTTTGCTGCCGTCGACGGTGGACAGCCCGGAGCCATGCTCGCCGCTGCCGCGCTGGGCGAGCGCTTCAGCCGCATCTTTGACAATCCGTATAGCATGCCCGAGATTCACGGCGTGCAACTGGATTACGATATCGTCCGCGAACGCCACTGGGCCCGTCTTGAAAGCGCCCGTACCGACATTACAGAAGCCCGGCCTGGCGACGACATCACGATTGAAGCCATGCTGCGTCCGTACCGCGGCGAAGGCGTGGTGCAACACATTCCCATCCACATTCCGCCGTCTACTTCCAAAGGACAGCTGCGAATTCTGGTCAGTGACGGTGACACGCTCGACCATTTCAGCCGTGGCTCATCGCTTCTCGGACGCAGACTTGATCTGGCTTCAACCATCGCCGCGCTCAACAAAGAACACGTCAACAATCGCGTCTACGTTTCCCTGCTCGAAGCCGATCCCCAAGCCATGGTCGCCGACAAGGTGATGCCCACTCTCCCGTTGTCTATCATGAACGTAATGGATGGCATGCGCGGCACCCAGGACATGGTTGTCTCCAACGAATCGTCGGTAAACGAAGCCGCCACAGCCCCGCTCGACTACGTAGTAGCCGGCGCCCAAGTGCTGACTATCAACATTAAGTAGGCCGTGTGCAGCGAACATTCTTGTCCGCTGCACTTGACGTTGATCTCAAGCTGCAGAAATCTCCGTTGTCGACGAGGCGGACAGGAATGTCCACCCCACACGAGTGCCTGTGATGCGCAATTTTCTGTTGCCCTCGTCGTGATAACCTGAATTCTCCGCCCAACATTTGTGCACAGAGGTAATTCAACTTGATTCGTTTGCGCTGGCTGTTTGGTAGTTTTTCTATTCTTATTCTGACTTCCATTGTCTTCGCCGAAGGCACCCGTACCTGGGAACAATCTAAATTCGATGAACTGATCAAGGGCACGCCCAAAGGGGTGGCCATACGCAGCACCGGCGGATTGGAACTGGCTCCCGCTTTCACCGCCTTGTACACCACTCCGTCGACCTATATCTGGTCAATCGCCGCGGATCGCGACGGCAACATTTATGCCGCCGCCGGCTCGCCAGCGCGAGTTTATCGAATTACTCCCGACGGAAAATCTTCCGTGATTTTCGAGCCGCAAGAATTGCAAGTGCAGGCGCTGGTTGTCAGTGAGAGCGGGGTCATCTACGCGGCCACCAATCCAGACGGCAAAGTTTACAAAATCGAGCCTCACGCGATTGCCACAGGGAAAGGTTCGAAAGATAAGAAATCCGCTGACAAGACAACAGCAGATTCTCCGTGGAGCTCATCCGTCTATTTCGAGCCTGGCACCAAATACATCTGGAATCTCTTGCTCGACGACGCTGGCAACCTGTTCGTAGCCACCGGCGATCATGGAGAAATTTTTCGCGTCAAGCCGAATGGCGAGCATTCGGTCTTCTTCAAGAGCGACGAAGCTCATATCCGCGTAATGCGGCTCGATGCCAAGGGCAATTTGATCGCCGGTTCTGACGGAAGTGGCCTCGTCTACCGAATTTCGCCGGCCGGAGAAGGCTTCGTGCTTTACAGCGCCCCGAAAAAAGAAATCACCGCGCTAGCCATCGACAAAATGGGAAACATCTACGCCGCGGGAGCCGGCGAAAAGCATGGCGGCACGTCCGCGCCAGGCTTCTCTGCGCCAATTTCGATTCCAAGTTCTCCGTCCTCATCGAGCAGCGGCCAGGGTGGGATCGTCATCAGCAGCGCCGGCGCTAGCGCGCCACCCGCATCGGTCAGCTTTTCGTCGTCCGGTTCAAGCGCAGCCGGCGGTTCAGAAATCTATCGCATCGCGCCGGACGGCTCTCCCAGCCGCCTGTGGAACTCGCGCGAAGATCTTGTCTACGCTCTCGCCTTCGATCAAAACGGCCGCCTGCTGGCTGGCACGGGAAATCGCGGGCATGTGTTCGCTATTCGCGGAGAAGACGAATTCACCGACTTAATCAAAGCCAGCGCAACCCAGGTCACGGCGTTTGCCGAGGCTCCTCATGGAGGCCTTTACGCGTCGACCAGCAATCTCGGCAAGGTGTTTCTGCTGAGCGCCACCCCGGCATCGGAGGGTAGTTACGAGAGCGATGTTTTTGACGCGCACATTTTCTCCCGCTGGGGACGCGTCGAATTCCGCGGCACCGGTAACGTTGAACTCTTCGCCCGCAGCGGCAACGTGGACAATCCAGACCGTAACTGGAGCCCATGGCAACAAATCGATCTGCACAACACCAGCCCAGTCAGTGCGCCGCCAGCCCGATTCATTCAGTGGAGAGCGTTACTGCGCGCGGGAAATCCCGTACCGCGGGTGGAAAGCGTCACGCTCAATTACCTGCCCAAAAATGTACCCCCTGATTTTGACGACATCACGGTGCAGACCGGAGTGCGTTACCAGGCGCTGCCCAAGCCCACTGGCCCAGACATCGGCGGCGCAGCCGGCCAGCAACCTCACTTCGACGCGCCGCCTCCGCCGCCCATTCATGATCGCGAATCCATCGGCGTGAAATGGAGTGTGCACGACGATAACGATGATCAAATGGTGTACTCGGTTTACTATCGCGGCGATGCGGATTCGCGGTGGCTCTTGCTAAAAGACAATTTGACGGAAAAGTTTTATTCCTTCGACGCTTCGCTTCTCCCGGATGGCTTGTACAGGATCAAAATTGTAGCTTCCGACGCTCCTTCGCATTCGCCAGGAGAGGCGTTGACCGCGGAAAAAGAGAGCTCGCCGTTCGAAGTTGACACCACTGCGCCGCAAATCGAAAATCTTGCTGCCTCGGTTGAAGGCAATCAGATTCACGTGACGTTCCGTGCCGCGGACAGTTTTTCAACCATCAAGCGCGCCGAGTATTCGGTCGATGCAGGTGAGTGGCAATTCGTTGAGCCGGTCGGCCAATTGTCAGATTCACGGACCGAGAGTTACGACTTCCGCATCCCCATCCCGGCAGCTTGTTCTTCGTGTGCGACCCCGAAGAACAGCGCTGGCGGACAAATCGAGCACGTGGTTGTAGTTCGCGTCTACGATCAATACGAAAACATGATTTCGGCAAAAACCGTTATTCGGACAAAGTAGCGGCGGTTTTCGCGATGAACCGGACAACCAAACGGTTCGTCAGCACCGTCCTACTCATCAGGGGCTGCCCGCAAATCGGTGACCGTCGTCACATCCACGCCGCAACTACTGAATTACAGTTTCTTGTAGAAACGCCAGATGAAACGTTTCCGCCGTACCCGTGTTTTAATGAGTGGTGGTATTTTCGTCAGGTGAGTCGGGTAGATGACCACCCGGCAAGCCTGCATTCCTGAGACGGAGAGCGCCACCAGTGCATCTAAGTATCGAGGCGTTATTAAGGATCGAGGGTCTCAAGAAGGTCTTCCGGTCCGGAAAATCTGATTTAGTGCTCTTTGAAAACTTGTCGTTTCAGGCGGATAAAGGCGAAATGCTCGCCATCGTCGGCGAATCAGGTGCCGGAAAGAGTACGTTACTGCATATTCTGGGCGCGCTTGATCGTCCTTCCGCGGGTGACGTATACTTCGCCAACTCGCGACTAAGTTCGCTCTCGGAAAACGCTGCAGCCGAGTTTCGTAACCGCGAAGTCGGCTTCGTCTGGCAATTCCACTACCTGCTGCCGGAGTTTACGGCGCTGGAGAATGTGGCGATGCCACTGCTGCTTCGAGGTCGGCCATGGTCAGAGGTGCAGGCAGAAGCTTCGCGGTGGCTCGGTGAGGTTGGGTTGGATCAGCGTTCGCATCATCGTTCGGGAGAGCTTTCAGGCGGTGAACAGCAGCGGGTTGCTCTGGCTCGAGCCTTGATCACCAACCCCAAACTTCTGCTGGCAGACGAGCCTACCGGGGATCTCGATAGCCGTACCGCAGATTCAGTCTTTGAGTTGATCGCCCGATTGCATCGCGATTACCAGTTGACTTCCCTCATCGCCACCCACAACTTCGCGTTTGCCCGTCGTTGTCAGCGCGTCTTGAGGTTGCAGCAGGGAAGGATCGAAGAAGTAGCGCCGGAGACGTTGCCCGCATGAGAGGTTGCAGACTCATTTGGACGGGTTGCATTTTCTGATCTGTGTCGGACTAGGGCATATACGAACAGCGCAAAGCGCGCTCATCAGCCGCAGCCGCGATGGGTCAAAATGATTTGGGTGTTTATCAGGCTCACTGCGTTGGGCCGCTTGGTCTACGATTTGATACGGTGAGTGTTAAAGGTGGCACCTAGAGGTAATTGACTTTTGTCGCACGACGTGTCGGAATGATAAAAGAGATGACAGAAAGGATGGCAGCTGAAAACGCCGCCAGTCGGCCACGGCAGAAAGTTGCAATCACTTGCCGAGAAGCGACAAGTAAGTGTCTTTGGTAACTGATAATTGCGCGCCAAATCTGCGATATAAAGAGTGTAGCGGTTGGCACGTCGATTGCACCATTAACTGAGGGTCAGGGGAGATCCGAGGAGCAGGGCCGCCAGGTTGACCCGCTAAGCTTCCCGAGAACTCTGGGGAGAGGGCCATATGTTTGAACGCTATACGGAGAAGGCAAGGCGCGTCATCTTTTTCGCGCGCTACGAAGCCAGCCAGTTCGGGTCTCCTTATATTGAGACAGAACATCTTCTGCTGGGACTTCTACGCGAAGATAAAGCCCTGACCAACCGCTTTCTACGTTCCCACGCTTCGGTCGAATCCATCCGTAAACAGATCGAAGGCCACACCACCATTCGCGAGAAGGTTTCCACCTCGGTGGACCTGCCGCTCAGCAACGAATGCAAGCGCGTCCTCGCCTACGCTGCAGAAGAGGCGGAACGCCTTTCCCATAAACATATTGGCACCGAGCATTTGCTGTTGGGTTTGTTGCGCGAAGAAAAATGCTTTGCCGCTGAGATCCTGCACGAGCGCGGCTTGAGACTTTCGACCATCCGCGAAGAACTGGCTCGCACCAGCCAGGAAAAAGCTCAGCCCCAGCGCCAGCGTGAATCGTCGCTGTTAAGCGAATTCTCGCGCGATCTCACCCAGGCAGCAATGGATTCTCAACTCGATCCTCTCGTTGGACGCGACGGCGAACTGGAACGCGTGGTTCAAATCCTCTGCCGCCGCACCAAAAACAATCCGGTGTTGATCGGCGAACCTGGCGTAGGAAAAACCGCTATCGTCGAAGGCCTCGCACAACGCATCGCCGATGGTGAAGTGCCGTCGTTCCTCGCTGACAAACGCATTCTTGCGCTCGATCTGTCACTAATCGTCGCCGGCACCAAATATCGTGGCCAGTTCGAAGAGCGCCTCAAGACCATCATGAAGGAATTGATGGAGTCGCAGAACTCGATCATCTTTATTGATGAGTTGCACACTCTCGTTGGCGCAGGCTCGGCTGAAGGCTCGCTCGATGCCGCCAACATTCTCAAGCCAGCGCTGTCACGCGGAGAAATCCAGTGCATCGGCGCGACGACCCCGGGCGAGTATCGCAAGTCCATCGAAAAAGACCGCTCGCTCGAACGCCGCTTCCAGGCGGTGAAAGTTCCACCGCCCAACGAAGCCGACGCCACCAAGATTTTATTCGGGATCAAAGACCGGTACGAGAAGTTTCACGCTGTCACCTATACCGACGATGCCATCAACTTCGCGGTATCGCACTCGAATCGTTATATTCCCGACCGCTTCCTGCCAGACAAGGCAATCGACCTGGTCGACGAAGCCGGTGCCCGCGTAAAGCTGCGCCAGACTTCGCTGCCTGAGGAACTTACCGAAGTGCAGAAGCGCATCAAGTTCATCGTTCACCGTATGGAAAACGCCATTGCGAACCATGAGTTCGAAAAGGCCCGTTTCTATTCGGACGAGGAACGCAAAGAGCGCGAGAACCTGCGCGCTCTTCGCGAAAAATATCATCTGGACGAATCTTCGACCGGTGTAGTCGGCCGTGAGGACATTGAAGACGTGGTCTCGCGCTGGACCGGCGTGCCCGTAACGTCGATCAAAGAAGAAGAGACCCAGAAACTGCTGCGCATAGAAGAAGAGCTGCACAAGCGCATCATTAGCCAGGACAAAGCCATCAGTGCTTTGGCTCGCGCCATCCGCCGCAGCCGCGCTGGCTTGAAGAACCCGAATCGGCCCATCGGATCGTTTCTGTTCCTTGGTCCCACGGGCGTCGGCAAAACTGAAGTCGCGCGCACCCTGGCCCAATTCATGTTCGGTACGGAGAAGGCTCTGGTTCGCTTCGATATGTCGGAATTCATGGAGAAGCATTCCGTTTCCAAGCTGATCGGCTCGCCTCCGGGATACGTCGGCTACGAAGAAGGCGGTCAGCTAACGGAACGAGTGAAGCGCGCCCCGTATTCGGTCGTTCTGCTCGACGAAATCGAGAAAGCGCATCCGGATGTCTTCAACATTCTGTTGCAGGTTTTTGAAGACGGACAACTCACTGACGGCCTCGGCAACACGGTGGATTTCAAAAACACCATCCTGATCATGACCTCGAACATCGGCGCGCGTCACTTGCAGCGCCGCGAGGGCCTTGGCTTTCAGTCAAGCAAGGAAGACATGATCTCGGAAAAGGTCGAGGACCTGGTGAAGAACGAAGTGAAACGCACCTTCAACCCCGAGTTCCTCAACCGTTTGGACGAAATCATTCTGTTCAGCGCCTTGAGCGAGGGCGACCTGATCCAGATTCTCGAACTCATGGTCAGCCAACTGAACCAGAATCTGGCCCAGAAAGCGATCACAGTCACGGTAACGGACGAAGCCAAGAAGTGGATCCTCAGCCAGACACTGGTGGACCGCAGCTACGGCGCGCGTCCGCTGCGCAGAGCGCTACAGAAATATATCGAAGACCCACTCTCCGAGGCGTTGATTCAGGGCACGATTGCAACCCGCCCCGCGTTCATCGAAGTCTTCCTGGGCGACAACAAACTGTTCTATCGCCCAGTAGACTCAAAAGAAACCGAAGGCGTGCTGCTGTACGAAAATTAGCTGTCAGCCTTCAGTATCAGCCGTCAGCCAAAAGCTGGCGGCTTTTGTTTTTGTAACGATTTCATCATCCAGGTGCTTGTCTTATCCCCTGGCCGCTTTCCTTGGTCTACCGCCTAGCTTGCCGTTTGCTCGCGAGGAAGCTTTCTTAGCTCGGCTGCGCGATTGGCCGCCAAGTTGGCCGAGCCGCGATGCCATCCACTTCTTCGAACCAAGAAAACCTTCGAGCAATCCCGGCACATACAGATCCGCGTCGATTCGCGGAAAGTAGATTCCGAACCCTGACGGACTAATCTCGACCTCCTCCAGTTGCCAGGGCGTTGCCGATTCTAATCCTTGTGCATCACGAGGTGAGAAGCTAAGCGTCAGCTTTGAGCTGAGATCGATAAAGAGTTTCCCCGCTGCGCGGTCGTAATGAACACGAATTGCCCGGGGATGCAACTCCTGCAATCGCTGAGCCCGTTTCCTCGCTTCACCAAACTTGTCATGCATCGCCATGAATTTTCTCCCAGGCCTCACATAGCTGACTGAGGTTCTTCATCAATTCGCGCTCGAAGTTCTTGATCTGACGTCTCGCAGCGTCGTAATCCTCCCGAAGCTCGACCGGACCTGTGGGACAGTTGAGTTGGAAAACCGCTTCGCACTCGCTGCCAATCACGTGAACGTGAGCCGGACGATGATCATTGGGGTAAATCACAACCCGAAATCCGTCAAACCGAAGAACGGTTGGCACAAGCAAAATCATATCACAATCCTAAGCGCTTAGGTTTAAATCAACTGTGATCTAATCGATAAGAAGGTGAGCTCATGACCACAGCATTCAATTCTTGCCGATACCTCTTCTTTGGCGTCGCAATTTTCCTAAGTATTGTTTCCCCGCAGGCCCAACAGACTCCCGACCCGCACCAGGTTCCAGTGATGGACGGAGAAGCCGGCCCGTGTTCAGTTGCCTTCACCGTCACCGATGTCAAAGGCGCGCCGGTTTATGACGCGCGCATAAAAGTCCACATTGCTTACGGGTTTGCGGGCGTGCGCAAGCTCGATCTCGAAGCGGCCACGAATGTCGATGGCAAGACACAATTCAAAGGGCTGCCGGAAAAGGTCAAAGGCGGCACGCTGATTTTCCGCGCCTCACAAGGCAAGCGGGATGGTTCGGCGATCTACGACCCAGCGAAGAACTGCAGTGGCCAGCAGAATTCCATCGTTCTAACCGAGAACTAACATCCACTAACCGGCCATCGAACATCAGCCGCTTGTCCGACCCACGTGCGCACTGAATGCTAAAATTAAACCGTCGCAATTTAAATCCCAGCACATGCTGACTGGTTCGCAAATTCGCCGCAAATTCCTGGACTATTTCGTCCAGCGCGGACACAAAGAGGTCCACTCGTCCTCGCTTGTCCCCGCCAACGATCCCACACTGCTCTTCACCAACGCCGGAATGAACCAGTTCAAAGATGTCTTTCTAGGCCTCGAAACTCGTGACTACAACCGCGCCACCACGTCGCAAAAATGCGTCCGCGCCGGCGGTAAACATAACGATCTCGAAAACGTAGGCTTCACCAACCGCCATCACACATTTTTCGAAATGCTGGGCAATTTTTCCTTTGGCGACTATTTCAAAAAAGACGCCATCGCCTACGCCTGGGAACTGATCACTTCGCCTGCATGGTTTGGGATCGACAAAGCCAAGCTATACGTGACCGTGTTCAACGGCGAAGGTGGCATGCAGCGCGACGCCGAAGCTTATGACCTGTGGGCAGCGCAAGGTGTACCCAAAGACCGCATCTTCGAGATGGGATTGAAAGACAATTTTTGGCAGATGGGCGACACGGGCCCCTGCGGCCCCTGCAGCGAAATCCACTACGACATGGGCCCAGCAGCCAGCGAACATGGCCACACGGATTGCGCGTTCACCTGCGACTGCGGCCGCTACGTAGAAATCTGGAACCTGGTGTTCATGCAATTCGACCGCGACGCCAGCGGCAAACTGAACCCGCTGCCAAAGCCGTCGATCGACACAGGCATGGGCTTGGAGCGGGTAACTGCGGTGCTGCAAGGCGTAATTTCAAACTACGACACGGATCTGTTCACGCCGCTGATTCAAAAAGCCAGCGAACTAACGAACACATCCTTGAAGAAGGAATTGGATAAAAAGGCCCACGCAAAGGGCGCTGCTTCGCTACGAGTAATCGCCGACCACTCGCGGGCAGCAACATTCCTAATCTCCGACGGAGTGCTGCCATCAAACGAAGGCCGCGGCTATGTGCTGAGAAAAATCATCCGCCGTGCAATCACCCACGGACGCCTCCTCGGCCAGACGAAACCATTCCTCCACGAAATGGTTTTCGCAGTTCGCGATCTGATGCAGGACGCCTACCCAGAACTAAAAGAAACCGCGCATCGTGTTTCTGAGACTGTCCGCATAGAAGAAACGCGTTTTGCGCACACCCTCGATGTCGGCTTGGAAAAACTCGAATCACTGCTGGAACAAAATTCCCTTTCCGGCCAAGACGCATTCAAGCTCTACGACACTTTCGGAATGCCGCTCGATTTCATGCAAGATGCAGCCCGCGATCGAGGCATTAAATTCGATCAGGCCGGCTTCGACCGTGCAATGACCGAGCAGCGCGAGCGCGCTCGTGCCTCCTGGAAAGGCTCGGCCAAACAAACGGCCAACCCCGCGTACCAGCAACTCCCGAAATCCGAATTCGAAGGTTACGGCCAAACTCGCTCTGACAGCTGCGAAGTCCTCGCCATCATCCACAACGGACAAGGCGCGCAGCAACTCAAGCCCGGAGATGAAGGCGAAATCATCCTCGATCACACGCCGTTCTACGCCGAGTCCGGAGGCCAAGTCGGCGACCGCGGATGGTTCTACTCCGACGATCACAACACCATCGTCGCCGAAGTGAAGGGCTGCTACGCTCCGATTCAAGGCGTCCGCGCGCATCAGGTAGTCGCCAAGCAAGCAATCCGCATAGGCGACAAAGTCGACGCCGTCGTCAACGTCGAAATCCGCGAGTCCACCATGCGCAATCACACGGCCACGCATCTGCTGCAAGCGGGTCTGCGCGAGGTTCTGGGCAAGCACGTAAAGCAGGCAGGATCGCTGGTCGCACCCAATCATCTACGCTTTGACTTCTCGCACTTCACCAGCGTAGCCGACGAAGAATTGCAAGACATCGAAGACCTGATCAACAAACAAGTCCTCCGCAACGAAAAAGTCGAAGTAATCGAGAACGTACCCATCGACGTGGCCATCAACGAATACAAAGCCATGGCGCTGTTCGGAGAAAAATACGGCGACCGCGTCCGCGTAATCAAAATCGGAGATTTCTCAACCGAACTCTGCGGCGGCACGCACACTGCCGCAACCGGAGAAATCGGCCTGATTAAAGTTCTAAAAGAAGGCAGCGTATCCTCCGGAGTCCGCCGCATCGAAGCCGTCACCGGCGAAGGTTCGCTCAAACATTTCCGTCAGGACCATCAACTCGAGAGCGTCGTGGCCAGTTTCGTCGGTCCGATGCAAAAAACGCGAAAGGATGGGGCACCCAACGAAGAAGTCCCGGCATCTCCCGCCGAGGCGTTGAAGCTCGAGCTCGACAAAAAAGATTCCGAAATCAAACGCCTGCAGCGCGAACTCGACCAGGCCCGCATGAAATCAGCCTCATCGACAGTCGCGTCAGTCACCGACAAAATCAAAGACGTTCACGGCATCAAAGTGCTCGCCCACCGCGTAGACAATCTCGAACGCGCACAAATGCGCACGCTGGTCGACCAACTTCGCGACAAACTTGGTTCCGGCGTGGTAGTGCTAGGCTCGGCAACAAACGGCAACGTAGCGCTGATAGTGGGTGTCACCAAAGACCTCACGCAGAAAATCCAGGCTGGCAAGGTCATCGGCAAAGTAGCAGAAAAAGTCGGCGGCAAAGGCGGTGGTCGCCCCGACCTCGCCGAAGCAGGCGGAAAAAATCCCGAAGCCCTCGACGCCGCGCTAAGCGAAGCTTACGGCATAGTCGAATCAATGCTCGCATAGACGCGTGTGGAGCGGACATTCCGAACTGCTGGAAGCCCATGTTTCATGGCGAAACGGACTGGACACCGCAGCTCTCATCTAAGACATTTGGCGAGTAATTCGAAACGCTGGACGTCGCGCCGACGAAGGTGTATAACCCGCCATATTGGCCCGATTTTCTTTTAAATGAAATCGTCTATGGATAACCGCATTCGCTTCATCAGTCATCAAGGCAAGAAAATTCTGCTGGTGGATATTTCCCACTGTTCCCCGGCAGAAGTGCTGAAAGTCGCGCGAATTGTGCCGAACCACGTAATGGTGCAGCCGCGGGAATCCGTTCTGCTCCTCGCCGATTTCACCGGATCCGAATTCGATCGCGAAGCCATAACCAGCATGAAAGAGAGCGCAGTTTTTGATCGCCCTCACGTCAAAAAATCTGCCTGGGTAGGAACCGAGAACTTGCCGCGCGTGTTCTATGAACACATAAAACTTTTTTCTCAGCGGGAATTGCCCACATTCAAGACCCGCGAAGAGGCCCTGGACTGGCTTGTAAAAGACGAATAACTTGCTACGAACTGCCAATCAACACTCCAGTAACAAACACCAGCGCCCCGCCTAACGCCACCTGCAGTGCCGCGGAAACTGTAGGCGTGTCCATATACCGATGCCGGATCCACGTAATGACGCCGAGTTCGATCAATACAACGGCGCAGGCGATGGTCAGCGCTATACGAAAATTTGGAATCAAGAATGGCAAAGTGTGTCCCACCCCACCTAAGGCGGTCATCGCCCCGCAGATCAATCCCCGCACCCACGGATGCCCGCGCCCGGTAAGGCTTCCGTCATCCGAAAGCGCCTCGGCAAATCCCATGCTGATGCCCGCGCCCAGCGATGCCGCCATGCCAACCAGAAACGCGTCCCACGGATTGCGCGTGGCAAACGCCGCCGCAAACACCGGCGCCAGCGTCGATACCGAGCCATCCATCAATCCCGCCAGCCCTGGCTGCACAATCTGCAGCACAAAAAGCCGCCGCCGGGCGCGCTCTTCGTCCTCCTTAACATCAGGCTTCAACTCTTCTTCCTTCAATTCCTGCGCGCGGTCTTCGTGCGCTCTCTCTTCCTGTGCCAAATCGTCGAGCAACTGGCGAATGCTCGCGTCCTCGGTTCGTCCCGCAGCTTTCTCGTAAAATCTGCGAGTCTCAACCTCGATGGCGCTAGCCTCTTTGCGCACAATGTCGAGGCCCAGCGGCCGCGCCAGCCACACCGGCGTTCGCTGTACAAAGCCTTTTACATCGTGGCGGCGGATCAGCGGAATGTGTTCTCCAAATTTTTGCCGGTAAAGCTCGATCAATCGTCTCCGGTGCCCCGACTCCTCATCGCGCATGCCCTCAAACACCGCCGCCGACGCGGGAAAATCCTGCCGCAATCCTTCCGCGAAATCCGCAAAGATTCGTTCATCTTCTTCTTCCAGCGAAATAGCCAATGCCAGAATCTCGCGTTGCGTAAGACTCTCAAAGTTCTTCATGGCGAATAGTGTAATTGGAACAGAACAATGCTCCAACTTGGAAGTGGCTGCGAGCAGGCGGCACCCTATGTCAATTAGGTTCGGGCAGAGTTGCCGATCAGATGGAGAGTCACTCCGCGAGAATGAAAACGCAGTGAACCTCGGTCTACCCGAAGTTCACTGCGGCAAGATTTACGGTTGATGTACTGAAACTAATACGCGAAGAAAGGTCCCGCAATATTACCGACGGTAGTTCCGTCGATTGCGGTATAAACGTTGCGGCCGTAGAAGAACGGCAGACCCCAATCGAAACTACCGGCGAGCGGCCCCGCCAAATTGCTGAAGGCAAAATCGGACGGAGGTAGATTCTGAGTGTTATCTACTCCGAAGGTTACGGTATTCGTCGCATTATTCGCTCCCGTATTAACCGCAGTGAGTCCTGTTAAGTTCGAGGTTGGGCAATAGAAGGAGGACAAATTCCCTGGGCAGACTGGAATGGTCGCATCGGGGAAGAAGAGCCCATTCGAACCGCTATCAATGAAACTGTTGTTGTAGGCTTGGCCCTTGTACGTGGTCGTAAAGTTGTCGGTGCCAGATTCAAGCGTAAACACTGTGGCCGTGCCCAGAGCGTTGTTGGACTGCGTGCCGATGCCAAAAATCATGTTTCCGTTAACGGTAGCAGCGGCGTCCGCGACCGCCGGCAGCTCAATAATGACGCCGTTGTTGTCCCCGCTAAAGTTGAATACAGGGTTGGTCACCTGTTGATTCGCGACAGTGTCCCCGCAAAGGGTGCCGCAAGAAACGGGAACCGGGCTGCAGCCGGCGGCCGTAGAACAAGAAAAATACGGAAGCGGGGGCTGCCCGTTAGTGGCGACCGTTACCGGATCGCAAGCCGCCCCGCAATCAAAGGGTTCCGGTCCGACGCCCAGAATGCCATTTGCGCCCAAGAGCGCTTGCGTATCTTCGTTTATGCCCGTGCCATTGCTGGTTGTGGTGCAAGCAGTGGGAATCGAGTAGGCGGTTGGGTTTGCGATGACCTGAATCGAAGTGTTACTGGCCACTTCACCCGCCATCTTGACATCAGCCGGGTCAACGGTTCCCCAAAGAAAAGAATTGTCGAGGAACTGGACGCAATCATTTAGTTGATCACCGTTAGAGTCAGCCAGCGGTGTAAGAGCAATGGTGAGCTGCGAACCCAAAATTCTTAGACCAAAGGACCCGGTGTCCACCAGGACGTCATCGACCGTCTGACAAGTGGAGGTGCCAGGAACACAGACATTCACGCTGACAAATGCACCGTTAATGTAGTTCTGCGGGGGGGTAGCGGAAACCAACGGGCCACCATTAACGGAGATGGGCACAACGTTCTGCCCAGCCGGCGGTGGTATCGGCACGCCCGCTGGCGTACCACCCCCGTTGCCGCCGCAAGCGGTCAGCAGGCCAAAAGCACCGATTACGAGCAACATCAGAAGGCTGCGCAACGTTATTCTCCTCATTGGATTTCATCCTTGGTAACGCCTTGCGGAAACATCATCGGCAGGTAAGCCTTGCCAAAATACGACCGCATATGGCCGCCGTTTTGAAACACTAGTCCAGGTTGATTGATAGTCACTGGCCGGTGGCCCGGCCCGCTTTCCCTTTGAGCCTTCGCCGCCTCCGCGAACTGGTCAAAATATGTGCCTAAAAGCTGTTGCATGTTCGGAATAAATGGCCCATGCCAGGTAACGGCAAAAACCTTCCCCGCCGGCGATACATACTCCTTTATCACGGTGTTGCCCGGCGCCGTGATTTGATGAACCGTGTAGGCCGCCGCTTTCGTGGTCTTCAGCGTTCCCTTCATCTGCGCCTGGTCTTCGTGCACCGAGGTGACGTCGCCACCTAACGCCGCTAACGCCGGTAAAGAAAACGCCAGCACTAAAAGGACGAGGCATGTCCACGACATTCGTGAAACCGCAATTCGACAGTCTGTTTTCATGAGAGACTCACTCCATTTTCTATAGCGCAAAGGCCGGTACGGGTTCGCTCGATTAAACACAAGAGATGTTCTTAAGTTGCGGTCACTAACTATGATTTGCTTCGCAGCCGTTAAGGTTGCACCTCGCGTAGACGATACTCCCGCTGCAACCCGGGTGCCGGTGTCGGGTGCCCCATGTCTCGCCGTTTTTGCCAGACATCGGAGCCGGGTGCCCCATGTCTCGCCGTTTTTGCGAGACATGGGAGCAACACTGCAATTATCGGTGCGAGTGCTCAAATCGGATATGACACATTTTATTCCTTTTAGGCGCCGCAAGTGTAAATGCTTTGTAAAGTTGTTTATTTTTTCTCGTGATTGGCATGAGCACCGCTCACGCCGAAGATTATCTGGTAACACGTTACCGCGTCTTATTGTCCTGAAGTGTTAGCCGTGCTTTCAGCGATTGTTTAAACTCTGGCCCCGGATGGAGTAGCCCCCTCAGCGGTGCGTGAGAGCTAGAGTTTCAAGTCGGCGGGTGAACAAGAGCGAGGGTCTGTAGCCGCGAAGCGGCGTAAGGATTCAGCCCGCGGTGTAAGCCGTGGGACAAAGTGAGAAGCCGACCAGCCCCAGCGGGGCGAAAGATCCGTGCTTACACCTCCACGCTTCATCGAGTAGTGGCAGATCGATTGAAGGTCTTCAGCAGAACTAATCGCCAAACGCGATCGGAGCGAAATTGTTTCGCCGCAAGTGTTGATTGAGTTGCGGCAGCCAGTTTGTCTTCACGTGATCCCATTCACCCACGCGCAGCTTCAGCGCCTCAGACGATTCGTGATACAGAGCAATGGCCTGCGAAGGCACCGGCCGATCGCTGCTTTCCACCACTGTTAATGCGGAACCCAACCCGCTGCTGATAGTTTCCAGCCCCTCCGACTTGGCGGACGAATCATCATTGCCCGCCTGTATTTTCCGGATCTCATTTTCTAGTTGTGAAATCGCCGATTTCAAATCCGCATGCCCGGCAAGCTTTCCCTCCAAGTCAGTCAATTGTGTCTGCACCGACTTGATCTCAGACAGAACTTTTCGGCTCGCGACAGCTTCGGCGAAAATCTCCCGTCCTAAACGGAACTGCTCAGAAAGATCACGAGCTGTTGCGGATGATCGCGGATCCATAACAATTTTCAGCGGTTGAGAAAATGTCCTGCCGTCAATAGTCAGACGCACCTGGTAAGTCCCAGGCACAGCGCGCGGACTTCGTAGTGTCCGATATTCATCTCCGTTAATCATCCCAGCGGCGTTCCCCGCCATACCACCCCAAGTTAAATTCCACACGAACCGATGCATACCAGTCGTAGTCTCAAGAATCTCCGGCTTCGGCAGCCAGCGCTCAGCAACAGCCCGAGAAGAAGGCTTTTGCTCTCTCACCTCATCAGAAGAAAAGCTGCGCA
>DASYOD010000040.1:0-21564 GCA_036008085.1 Terriglobales bacterium | reverse complement strand
CATCACCACATTCAACGTTTCGGCCGCGGGCAATGGCTCCGGCCAAGGCACCGTACCTGAGGGCATCGACCTGCTGGGGGAGATTACGGGACAATACATCGACTCGAGCGGCGTGAATCACGGCTTTGTGCGGAGTCCGTTGGGCGACATCACCACTTTCGACGCTCCGGGGGCGGGAACGGCCTCTGGTCAGGGCACAATTCCGGCGACCCCCAACGTGTTCGGGGTGATCACGGGACAGTATATTGACTCGAACAACGTGCATTTCGGCTTCCTCTGGAACCCGTAACCCCGCTCTGGGGTAAACAGCCATCAGCAGTAGACGGCTGATTCCGCGACACTGGGCGCAGGAAACCTGGACGTCCGGTTGGAGGAGGGAGGGGTGTCGTATCACTGCCTCTCCCGACCTCAAAATCGCGCTTACACTTATTGAGCCAGACCTAACCGAAGGTAACCCCCTCCCGAGTCTCAACCCTCAATTCCCATTTCGGGAACACGCCGCATCTTTTCTCACTATTTCCTTGACTTCACTATAAGATATATTTGAATATAGCAATATATCTCGCAAGAAACAACAAATGCTGCCGGCCCTCCCCATTCCGTCCCTCGCTCCCATTCCGCAACTCCTTTGTGCCCAATATTTTGCCAGCAACCCTGTTTTTTCATAGATCTGGCGGCTACGCCCGCAACCCGGCTCAATCGATTCATAGATTTACGCGAAATACGCGATTTTTTTCAGGAGTAACCTATGCCCTTGCCTGCCCATCCCAACGTTCGTACTTGCACTCATGTCAAAGTTACTGGAAAGACCTGCGGATCACCCGCACTGCGCGGAGAGTTCTTTTGCTATTTCCACACCCGCGTGATTAAAGGCGTGCCGCAACGCGTCGACATGCGCATGGATTCCATGGCCCTGCTTGAGGATTGCGAGTCCATCCAGCTTTCCATCATGCATGTAGTCGACGGCCTGATTAAAGGCACACTCGACAAAACCAGTGCCAGGCTTATCATTCAGGCCCTGCGCATCGCCGCTCGGAACGCAAAAAACGTCCGCTTTGATCGCCGCGACTACATCATCGACCCCCAAATGGTGGTCGAAGTTCCCAACTATGCGCGCCAGTACTTGATCGAGCATCCCGAAATCGGCCCGCCACTAAGCCAGCATGGCTCGGACACTCCTGTCCGCAAGCCCAGCCCATGTAGCGCGGACACCCCCACGCGCGAGCCCGAAAGCACGTGTAGCGCGGTCGCTCCTGTCCGCGAGGCCAAATCCGCCGGCAAACTAGAACCTTTCGCCCCGCCGCAACCCGCGCAGCAAAACGCACCTAAGGTATCTTTGGAAAACGTAACCGAAAGCACCACCGCCGAACCCGCCGCGAAGCGGCGAAAGAATGCAGCCCACGGCGTAAGCCGTGGGTCAAAAGCAGATAATGATCCAGCTTCGAAGAGGCGGAAGAATTCCGAGCGTGATCTCCAGGAAAAAGATATCCAGCGATTGCAAGCCGCAATCGAAGGCGCCGAATCCGGAAACTGGCGTGATCTGCGCACTGTCTTCGAGTTCGTAGGGATCGGCCCCCAACTCAAAAACACGCCATCCTGACTCGCGAAGCGCAACCGGCGGATTTGAAGACTTGTCTTCAACCCACTAACATCTAAGCATGCCGGTTGAAACTGAAATTACGCCAGCGACCTACACGCCGATCCGCGCGCCTCGCGGCGCCAGCATTTCCTGCAAAGGCTGGCAGCAGGAAGCGGCCATGCGGATGCTGATGAATAACCTCGACGAAGAAGTCGCCGAGCGCCCGCGCGACCTTGTCGTGTACGGTGGGACCGGACGCGCAGCGCGCAGTTGGGAGGCATATCACGCCATCGTCTCCTCATTGAAGAGCCTCGACAACGACGAGACTCTGTTGGTGCAATCCGGCAAACCGGTCGGCGTATTCAAAACGCACGAATACGCGCCGCGAGTGCTCATCGCAAATTCGAATCTGGTCGGGCATTGGTCCAATTGGGAAAAGTTCAACGAACTGGAGCGCGCCGGCCTCATGATGTATGGCCAGATGACCGCCGGCTCGTGGATCTATATCGGCTCGCAAGGGATTGTGCAAGGCACATTCGAAACATTTTCCGCAGCCGGGGAAAAACATTTTGGCGGCGATCTCGCCGGCAAGTTGATCGTCAGCGGCGGCATGGGCGGCATGGGCGGAGCTCAGCCTCTCGCCGCGACCATGACTGGCGCGGCTTTCCTGGGCATTGATGTCGATCCTGAGCGCATCAAGAAACGCCTCAAAACCGGGTACTGCGATTTCATGGTGAGCACGCTCGACGAAGCACTGCGCATCTTGAAAAATGCCGTGCGCAAGAAAGAAAACGTCTCCGTCGGATTGGTGGGCAATTGCGCCGACGTGATTCCAGAGCTTGCGGAGCGCGGTGTGGTCCCGGACATTCTGACCGATCAGACTTCGGCACACGATCCGCTCAACGGATACGTTCCGAACGGGATGACATTGCAAGCAGCGCTCGAGTTGCGCCAGCGAGATCCGCAGACCTATCAAGAACGGTCACTGGACGCGATGGCACAGCACGTCGAAGGCATGTTGCGGCTGCAGAAAATGGGCGCGATCACATTCGACTACGGAAATAATATTCGGACCTTTGCTTTCCAGCGCGGAGTTAAAAACGCCTACGATTTCCCAGGGTTTGTGCCGGCATATATTCGTCCGCTGTTCTGCGAAGGCCGCGGCCCGTTCCGCTGGGCGGCGCTGTCGGGCGAGCCCGCGGATATTCATGTCACTGATGAGCTAGTGTTGGAACTTTTTCCAGAAAACAAAATCCTGCGACGCTGGATTGAGTTGGCACGCAAGCGCATAAAATTCCAGGGCCTGCCGGCGAGAATCTGCTGGCTCGGATATGGCGAGCGCGCGCAGTTTGGGCTGGCAATCAACGATCTGGTCAAGCAAGGAAAAATCAAGGCGCCGATTGTGATTGGCCGCGATCACCTGGACTGCGGCTCAGTTGCATCTCCATTCCGCGAAACCGAAAGCATGAAGGATGGCAGCGACGCCATCGCTGATTGGCCGCTGCTCAACGCTTTATTGAATACTGCCGCCGGAGCGTCGTGGGTTTCAATACACAACGGGGGCGGCGTGGGCATCGGCTACTCGCTGCATGCGGGACAGGTCACCGTCGCCGACGGCACCGATGCAATGGCTAAGAGAATCGAGCGCGTTCTGACCACCGATCCCGGGATGGGCGTGGTCCGGCACGTGGATGCGGGGTATGACCAAGCAAAAGAGTTTGCAGAGAAGGCCGGCGTGAAGGTACCGATGCCGTCCTAAGATGATTCGAGGTTTATCGATTGAGCCCAGCCAAGAGAGAATCGCACATTGATCGTGCGTTGCTGCTGATCAACATCGGCGAGCTACTCACGCTGCGATCTCGTTCGGATAAATCAGGTCCTCGCCGCGGTGCTCAGCTCAACGAACTAAACATTATCGAGGACGCAGCCGTGTTGTGCGTGAATGGAAAGATCGTTTCCGTGGGTAAGAGCAAGGACGCATTGCGCGATTCGTGGCTCAAGAAGAATCGCAGACATGTTATTGAAGTTGATTGCGAACGCCAGGTTGTGCTTCCAGGATTCGTCGATTCCCACACCCACCCCGTATTCGTCGCGCCGCGGCTTATAGATTTTGAAAAGCGCGTCGCGGGCGCGACTTATGAGGAAATTGCGGATGCCGGTGGGGGGATCCGCTCTAGCGTTGAAGGTGTGCGTAAGGCTGGGAAGGGCCGGCTAGCCGAAAGCGTGCTGCGGGCGCTGCGTGAAATGGCCGAGCAAGGGACCACCACCGTCGAGGCCAAGTCAGGTTACGGATTAAGCGTGGAATCGGAATTGAAGTCGCTCGAGGCAATTCGCGACGCCGCCGCTGTATGGCCGGGCACGGTTGTGGCCACTCTTCTCGGCGCTCACGTTGTTCCCAAAGAGTTCGAAGGTAAAGCAGAGAACTACGTGAATGCTGTGTGCGAAAAAATGATTCCGCTGGCTGCAAAACGAAAGCTCGCCCAGTTTGTAGACGTGTTCACTGAGCGCGGAGCTTTCAACGCTGAAGATACGGCAACAATTTTTGCTGCTGCCGGAAAGCATGGCTTAGGTGTGCGCGCACATGTGTGCCAATTGACAGAGACTTCGTTGCAGCAGCTTTTGCGGTGGAATCCCGCTTCGTTTGATCACATGGATCACACGAATGAGACTGACATACGAGAACTGGCAGGACGAGATACGATCGCAACGCTAGTACCAGGGGCAAATTATTTCCTGGGTTTGGAAAAGTTCCCACCGGCACGAAAATTGATCGACGCAGGCGTACCCGTGGCTTTGGCTACCGACTACAATCCTGGTTCAGCGCCCACGCCCAGCATGCCATTCGTGCTGTCGCTGGCGTGCACGCACATGAAGATGTCGCCGGCCGAGGCAATTTCCGCTGCGACCATCAACGGCGCCTATGCGCTACGACTGGGCGAGCGCAAAGGTTCAATCGAGCCGGGGAAGGACGCCGACTTCGCGGTTTTCGAGGCTGACGATTATCGTGAAATTCCCTACTGGTTCGCGTCCAATCGATGCGCATTCACCGTCTTGAATGGAACATTGTTTGCGTCATCCGGTTCTGCGGTATTGGGCTGAACTTTTAATCCGTTCCATGAGATTCCCGATACAGATCGAACGCTGTCCTTTTTTGTAACGGACGCAAAAATTGCTTGCCTTCTTATCGCATGGCTGCTAACTTCGCAGGCATCTAACGGGCCAGCAACTGATTCGTAGGATTTGCAGAGAGCTCGGCTCCTTTCCTGGGTGGAGTTTCGCGAGAATAAACTCCGGCTGTAACGCTGCCCTGCTTTTCTTCACCATCAGCTAGGTCCAACAGAAAAGGAGATCTATGTCGTCTACTCCGAAAAAACCACTTGCAGGTAGTGAGCGCGCCCCCCTTGAAGGAGCGCGAGAAATAGGCCCAGCCAATCCTAAGGAAATGGTGGATGTTACCATTCGCCTGCGTTCGCGTGAAGGGAAGAAGCCAATCGCCAGTGCGGATGCATTCACCAAGCCGATCGCGAAACGCAAAATCCTGAGCCGCCAGGAATTTGAACAGACCCATGGGGCCGATCCGCAAAGCATCGCTAAGATCGAAGCATTTGCCCGTCAGCACAAACTCACAGTGAAGGAAAAGAGCGCTGCACGCCGGACAGTGATTCTGTCCGGGACAGTCGCCGCCATGGACGAAGCCTTTGGCGTGCAACTGAAGGAATATCAGCATCCAGATGGAAATTACCGCGGGCGAACCGGGCCGGTGCAGATTCCCGCGGAACTGCAGGACGTTATCGAGGGTGTCTTTGGCCTGGACAACCGGCCGCAAGCTAAACCACATTTTCGTAGGCGGCAGAAGCGCGCCGGCGCTCGCGCCCAAGCCGCCGGGGTCTCGTACACGCCTACACAAGTTGCCGAACTCTACAGCTATCCCACGGGCGCCGACGGATCCGGAGAATGTATCGCGCTGATCGAGTTGGGCGGCGGATACAATCCGACGGATCTAAGCAACTACTGGAAGCAGCTCAACCTGACCGAGACGCCGGCCGTATCGGCAGTTTCCGTGGGCAATGGCAGCAACAATCCCACCGGAGATCCTAATGGTCCCGACGGCGAAGTGATGTTGGATATAGAAGTGTCTGGAGCCATCGCGCCCGGAGCTAAAATTGTCGCTTACTTTGCTGACAACACCGATGCCGGCTTTTTAAACGCAATCACCACTGCAGTGCACGACAGCACTAACAATCCATCGATCGTGTCCATCAGTTGGGGTGGTCCTGAATCCTCGTGGACACAGCAGGCGATGACCTCGATGGACGAAGCATTCCAGGCCGCCGCCGCGATGGGAGTAACAGTCTGTATTGCCAGCGGAGACAATGGCTCGACCGACGGCGTCAGCGATGGATCGAACCACGTCGACTTCCCGGCGTCGAGTCCCAATGTACTCGCTTGTGGAGGAACTACCTTGCAAGCCGCGGGCGGCAAGATCACAAGCGAAACTGCATGGAACGAACTGGCCAATAATGAAGGCGCGACTGGAGGCGGAGTCAGCGACGTTTTCCCCTTGCCGAGCTGGCAGAGTGGGGCGAATGTGCCATCTCCGGCCAATCCAAATGGTGGGCGCGGCGTGCCGGACGTCTCTGGAGACGCTGATCCGACCACCGGATACGTTACGCTAGTCGATGGACAGTCTGGAGTTATCGGAGGCACGAGCGCGGTTGCCCCGCTCTGGGCCGGACTGATCGCGCTGATTAACCAGAGTATTGGCAAGCCTGTCGGCTTCATCAATCCGTTGCTCTATCCCAATGCGAGCAGCGGCGGTGATTTCAATGACATCACTTCCGGCAACAACGGAGCCTATTCCGCTGGGCCCGGATGGGATGCATGCACCGGGCTTGGCTCGCCGATTGGGGTTGGAGTGGCCGCCGTATTGGGCGCTCCGCAGAAGGCGCAAGTTAGAAAAACCGGAACTTAGGCGCAACAAGGAAATGGCGTGGCCTAAACAGCCACGCCATTTTGTTTTTACAATGACTGTCTTTTTGGAATGACGTCGAAGCTCTCCCTGTCTCTATGAAATTGCGCTTCGAAGTTACGACGGAACTGGCGAGACGCTCGTCCTCCATCAGGAGGGTTTTGTGAAAGTTCCGCGGCCCAGCATAGTTGCGGTGGGCATGGATTCCGCATGCGCGGGCGATTGAGCACTTTCGCGGACTTCCTGAATGCGGGACGTAACGATGGGAGTTCGATATTCGGGATGACAAAACTCCAAGTGCATGCCGCGGCCAATGTAGCGCAGCTTCAGCATCGATCCTCCCCAGGTTGAGCCGGCAATGGCCACCAGCACTGGCTCGGGACAATATTCGGGATGGCCGGAAATCAACGCCTGACTTTCGCCAAGAAATACGGCAGTGTAGCGATGATGTTGAGTCTGGATCTCCAGCACAGTGGAAGGTGGCAAGTCTCCGAGCGAAACACCGCCTTCGATTTCAGATTTGACGATGTTGGCATTCACTTCGTCGCTGAGATTGGCATGCGGTATGAACATGGTAGCCAGTCGCCCACCCAGAAGGAACCCGTTGGAAGATCATACCAGAGGATCGCTAATACAGGACATTACTTCGGGGGAAGTCAGGTTGGACGGCGTTTTTTGGGCCATTTTCGGTACCGCGCAGTCTTGCGGCGAATGCCGCTTCGGGCGAGTATTCTGGAATCAGTCTCAAAAAAAATGGCCAGACATTGACAGTCTGGCTCTGTGCGCGAACGAGTTCGGTCTGCGGAGGACTATTGGCCAATCGAACTGGCAACTGAAGAAAATACGTTATTTGAACTGCCTCCGATCAATCGGATGGTACCCACCACTAACACCAGGATGACCGCCAACATAACTGCATATTCGGCGATGTCCTGTCCTTCATCGTCCGACCAAAGCTTGAGCAACGTCTGAATATTCATCCGCACTCCTTCCTGACATGGTGTGCACAGTGTGCTCCGGGCGCTGCAAAAATACAAGTGTCATTTTCAAGTTTTCACAGTGGAAAAAAACAGCGCCCCAGCGATCGTTAAGATAAAAGTCTTCTGTGCGGTGAGAATTGTTGCGAGAATCCACAGCAGTCGTCTGCAAAGTCACTGTCGGCGGCGCGCGCAATCCACTATTCTACGAATTGAAGACAAACCCCCAAATAGTTTTTGCCGGTGCTTTTCAAGGCAGTTGAGGTATGCAAAATTCGTCGACTCGACGTTACGCCCGCTATCGTACGGAACTTCCCGTGATCGTCAAGATCCTTGCGAAGGACGGCTACCTTCGTATACACGGCCGCTGTTTCGAACTCGCTGAAGCTGGACTGGGTGCCGTCATTACCAGTGAGTTGGGTGCGGGAGAAATGGTTACACTGGAATTCACCATTCCCGAGGCACCGCAAGTCTTCGTGATCCGATCGGTGGTACGGCACCGTATGGGTTTTCTACACGGATTCGAATTCATCGGCGCACTCCCCGAGCAAATTGAAATCATCCAGAAGTTCTGCCGAACACTGGAACCGTCGTAAGCTTTTAGGTTACGAACCCTGAAGCGTACAGCATCCTGTTGTTGCAGTAAGTAAGCCCCCCGTCGTTCAAAAAGCTTTGACAGATGGCAGAGACTAGCCGCGATTAATTGGTAATAACTTGCGGTGCGCTGCGAGTCAGTGAACGGGACGACACTCTCACGCACAAACGACGTGGCATAATGAAGGGGAATTGCGTTGGCCCCGTAGCTCAGTTGGATAGAGCAGCGGTTTCCTAAACCGTTGGTCGGCGGTTCGACTCCGCCCGGGGCCTCCATCGCGAACTTCAACCACCGCTCCTCAACTTTTGATCAAGGTAGCCGCGACAACCGGAATGAGGAAAGCTTGAACGAGTTCAGGCGGATCGCAATTCGCTGCTCAGCTTGCTCGCGCCAAACTCAGGTCGCTGGGGCGAAATCGGTATTGTTTTAGCAGGTTCGTTAAGAGCCGCGGCCGTCCTCTTACATAACCAAAACATGAAAAGTACGGTGGTTAGACCGAATAAAAACCATCCCAATAGGAAGATCTGAAGCCAATGCATATTTTAAATTCCTTTGCGATGCGGGGGAGCATCGGCGGTGAGAGAGCCAGATTATATGTAAATTTCGTTGCCTTGGGAATGGTGCAAATATTTTCGCTTAAACTGCAAACGGTACGACCGCGAACCCTTGTTATCACTAATATAAGTTGGCACCATTAAAGCAGTTTTATAGTCACATTAATTTTTATGGGCACTTGGATGCTAAAGGGTCAATCACGGTTATCCGTTAACTGGATCCTGCTGCAATCTTTGGAACTTCCAAGCGGGCTTCGGGGTCTATAGATGTAGGGAAATGGCGTGTTTTCAGGCAAGTCGAAAGGCGCTATGGCTCAAATTTTGACCAAGGCTTATAACCGAAAGACACTTATAATGGAGCTTAGGCCATGAGGGCGATGGCGGGAGCAGCCACTGTGGGTGATTTAGCGGGAGCAATCGGCGTCCGAACGGCGGAAGCTGCGATCGTAGCCGAACTCAAAGCGGGATCCGAGGAAGCGTATGTCTGGCTTATCGGAGAATTTCATCAGCCGATCTATAGCCTGGTTTACCGGATGGTAACTGATCCGGCAGACGCTGCGGACACCACCCAGGAAGTGTTTCTGAAAGTCTTCCGCGGAATGAAACATTTCAATGGACAGTCAAGCCTGAAAACCTGGATTTACCGAATTGCAGTTCATGAAGCTTCGAACCGGCGGCGCTGGTGGTTTCGACACAAATCAAAAGAAACATCCATGGAACCGTCGCGGGTTTCTTCCGACGCAGAGTTCGTGTCAGCGATAAAAGATTCGTTAGTCGATGGTGCCGATTCACCTTTCGATCGCGTTGCTCACGAAGAAGTCCGGGCGCGAGTTGAGGCAGAACTTCGTAAGGTCTCTGAACCGTACCGGACTACGCTGATTCTTCGCGACCTCGAAGAAATGTCATACGAGGAGATTGCGGAAGTCACCCAGGTTTCGCTGGGGACTGTGAAATCACGCTTGACCCGCGGTCGAGAAGCGCTGCGGCAGCGGCTCGCGGCATATGTAGAAGAGGTCGGAGCTGAATTAGGACTCCAGGATGCTGAGCGTCAGCCGAAACCTGCTTCCCGCGCCCGCGTTTCGTGCAACGGACGGGAATTCGAGGTGGCATCATGAAGTGCACTGAAGCTAAATCGATGTTCTCGGCTTATCTTGATGGGGCGGTCACTGGAACGGAGATGCTTGGTCTCAGTCGGCACCTGGATCGGTGCATAGACTGCCAGCGGGAATATGTTTCGCTTCGTCAAACCCAGCAATTGTTGGCAAAGGTGCGCCATCGAAAAGCTCCTGAAGACCTTTCACTAAAATTGCGGCTGGCGATTTCGCGAGAAGTGGCGCGAGCAAGTCGTCCGCACCTCGACGATTTCCGGATGCGAATTGAAAATGCCGTCCAGATGTTCATGGTTCCGGCGACGGCTGGTTTGGTAACGGCGATAGTGATTTTCGGATTTCTGATGGGCTTCCTCGCCTTACCATTGCAGGCGGATAATGCTGATGTTCCATTGATGTTGAACACCGCTCCGCAATTGCAACAATCAGCGTTTGTGCCCCCAATGGAATCCATCGCAGATGATTCGCTGGTAATTGAAGCCTATGTCGATTCGAACGGCCGGGTGCAGGATTATCGAGTGCTATCGAGTCCGGAGGATACGAAGGGTTTGCCGCCGCAAGTCAAGAATATGCTCATCTTCACCACTTTCCGTCCCGCAACTTTTATGGGCCAGCCGAGGTCGGGGCGCGCGGTTTTGTCGTTTTCGAAGATTAGCGTGAAGGGATAGGAATCAGCCATTAGCTTTTCGCTCTTGGCTTTTAGCTAACCGCAAATCGTTTGGCCGCAAAGTTCCTGGCTAACGGCTAACAACTGAGAGCCAATGGCTTGATTGACCCTCTGCTCGGAACCTCTTAAACTGACAATGTAACAAATATATCCCGCCCACTGTGCAGGAGGACTCCTGGTCCGTCAGTATCGAATTTCGCTGTTTGTGGCTTTGCTTGGACTGGTCGGGCAATTTTGCGTTGCTGAAAATACGCCGAAAGTCGCGCTTGATAATAATGAGGCTTTGTTTAGCGTCCTGACCGCCATTAACGCCTGTGGCTACGATTCGGACCTGAGCGTGTCTGTGCCGCTCCGCGCCGAGATTCGTGCTGAAGTCACGAAAACTATTGAAGCGTCGCCGGGGGCAAAAGAGTCGACCGCCGCGAT
Source organism: Terriglobales bacterium (assembly GCA_036008085.1). Classification (GTDB taxonomy): domain Bacteria; phylum Acidobacteriota; class Terriglobia; order Terriglobales; family Acidobacteriaceae; genus JABDBE01. Next base: position 10,688 of record DASYOD010000040.1, on the reverse strand, counting down.
GTGCCAATTCTACTCTGAGCATCAGCAGGACGATCCTGGTCGCACCCTGGCGCAGTACGTTTCATTGGCGCTCTTTCTCAATCCGCCGCCCGAGCTCACGTTAAAAGTCAAAGAAGCCGAACTGCCACCGGACGCGAGCTTTGTTTCCGGCTTCGTGCAGCCTCTGCAGAAATTTTATGGCGAGGCTGGCCTGCACGCCATCTGGATACGCCATCAAGCAGCTTATGCTGATTTGACTGCGCGCTATCACGAACCGTTGTCGAAGGTGCTGTTTGATACTGAGGTTTACCTGAAACTGCCGTCCGCCGGATTTCTGGGACGCGCATTCACGGTTTATCTCGATCCTATGGGATCCCCCGGACAAGCCAATGCGCGCAATTATGGCGCCGATTACTACGTGATAATTTCTCCTGGGACAAGTTCCAGCCTCAAGGTAGACCAGATCCGGCACACATATTTGCATTACCTGCTCGATCCGCTGGCGCTGAAGTATCCCGCTGCCATCAGTCATTTGAAACCGTTGTTGGACAATGTCAAAAGCGCTCCCATGGACGAGAGCTTCAAGACGGATGCTTCGCTCCTGATGACCGAGTGCCTGATACGCGCGGTCGAAGCGCGCACTATCGGCACGAGCAAGACTCCGGAAACGCAGCGGCAACAGTTGGTCGAGCAATCAGTTCAACAGGGCTTCATTCTCACCCCATACTTTTACCAGGCGCTGATAAAGTTCGAGAAGAGTCCGGCTGGATTGCGCATCGCTTACGGAGATATGGTTAGCGGGATCGACGTGCGCAAGGAACAGAAAAACGTAGCCGAGATAAAGTTTGCCAGCAAGGCGGATCCTGAGCTGCTGCATTTGTCCCGTCCCGCAGACACCAAACTATTGATGACCGCCGAGCAGCGATTATCGACGGGAGATCCGGAAGGCGCAAAGAAACTGGCGCAACAGGCGCTGGATGAAAAGAAGGAAGATCCGGGCCGCGCGCTTTTCATTCTGGCAGAAGTGGCCACGATGAATCGCGATATGCAGGGCGCCCGAAATTATTTCCAGCAGGCTTTAGGGGTTGCCCATGAACCCAAGGTATTGGCGTGGTCTCATATTTATCTGGGACGGATCTTTGACCTGCAAGAAGATCGAGAGGCGGCTCTCGACCAGTATCGGGCGGCGTTGAGCGCGGGCGGATCGTTGCCTGAGGCCAAAGCCGCAGCTGAGCATGGCATCGCACAGCCTTATGAGCCGCCCAGCCATCCGCAGCAGTAAAATTACAGGAGACAGAAGAATATTCAAGGAGAAAGCATGAAGCGATTAGCCATTATGTTGGGAATGCTAGCGGTTGCGGCTTTTGCAGTGGGGCAAGCTCCGAGCCAACAGACGCAGCCTGCTGGAGCGCAGGGCGGGGCGCAGCAAGGTTCGACACAACAGGGTTCCGCCACGACCGCGCCGCCAGGTAAACGACCTCCACAAGCCAAGACGCAGCCGGAGTTCGACGCCTATAACACCGCGATGGCAAGTCAGAAGGATCCGGCGGCCATGGAGAAAGCGGCTGACGATTTCGCGACCAAGTTCCCTGATAGCGAATTGCGCGTGCTGCTGTACAAGGCGGCGATGCGCGGATATCAGAATGCCAATAACGGCGACAAGATGGCAGAGATGGCGCAGAAGCTGCTAAAACTCGATCCCGACGATCCAGAGGCCCTGATTGCTTCCGCAGAAGTGCTTGCCGAAAAAACGCGACCTACTGATCTGGATAAGGCTCAGCGCTTCGATCAAGCTTCGAAATATGCGCAGCACGCTTTGGAAACCGTCGATACGGATGTGCCAGCGCCGGCCAACGTGCCGCAAGCTCAGCTCGATGCATACAAGGGACTTTTGCGATCCACGGCTTACTCGGTTCTGGGAACGATCCAATACGATCAGGAAAAATATACTGACGCAGAAGGATATTTTCGCAAGTCGATCGACGCTTATCCTTCGCAGCCGGACCCCGTAGTGGTATTGCGGTTGGCACTGGCGCTCGATAAACAGGGAAAATATTCGGATGCTTTGAATGAGGCTAATAAGGCGGTCGATTTGACTCAAGATGGAACTGCGGCAGGCACTACAGCGCGCCACGAACGGGACCGCTTAATGCAGTTGACGGGAAGTGTAATTCCCAGTGCCGGCAGTCCGACCCCGGCGTCCAAGCCACCAACTCCTGGGACTCCCAACGCAACGCAACCTCCTCACTAGCCAGAGGAATGCGCGCCGAGAGAGATATTGCTGCGAGACCGGAGGTATTGGTGCGACTTGGCGTCTAAGTACACATTAGCCTCAAAATTTCAGTGAAGCCATGAAGCCACGCGATATGTCGGAATTGGAGCAGGCTCTGGGATACCAATTCTCACGGCCGAGGTTATTGGAGCAGGCTCTGACTCATAGCTCCCAGGCGCGCGAACTCGAATCCCTACAGACGCCCACGCCAGCCAGGGTCGAAGACAATGAGCAACTTGAACTCCTCGGGGATGCAGTGCTTGGGCTGGTCACGACCGAAGAACTGTTTCACCGTTTCCCCCATTTTCGTGAAGGAGAGCTGTCGAAACTCCGAGCGCATCTTGTCAGTGAAAGGCACTTGATTCAAGTAGCACGCCGTTTGGAATTGGGACATTATTTGCGGCTGGGTCGCGGCGAAGAAAAAAGCGGAGGCCGCAATAAAACTGCGCTGCTGGTGGACGGACTGGAAGCTGTGCTCGGCGCCATGTACGTGGACAGTGGCCTGGAGATGGTGCGGCGCACGGTGTTACAGCATGTAGTCGTTCCGGAGTTAGAAAACATGGCCCGAAACGGCAGCAGTTTGCCGCTCACCGATTACAAGTCGGCTTTGCAGGAGAAGTTACAGGCGACCGGCCGGCCGCAGGCATCTTATGTGTTAGTAAAAGAGCTAGGGCCGGAACACAGCAAGACTTTTACGGTTGAGGTTCGGCTGCAATCCCCAGGCAATCACGGCGAGACCGAGTTTATTGGCCGAGCCGAGGGCTCTACCAAAAAGAACGCCGAACAGGGCGCCGCACAACAGGTGCTGGAACATCTCACTTCGCTTTCGGAAGCTTTGTCTACTAAGATGCCCGGCAAAGGATTCTCCGTGCCGGAGCGGTGATGGGTAAAACGCCACATCCTGATTGGTTAGTCTCACTGCAATCGCTGTTGACCACGGTAGTGATCGCAGTTTTTGTAATTACCTTCATCATTCAGGCTTTTCAGATTCCTTCGGAATCCATGGAGAACACTCTACTGATTGGCGATTACCTTTTGGTGGACAAATTGTGTTACGGGGGCAGCAGGTTCTTGGATCGCATCCTGCCATACCGCACCGTGCATCGCGGCGATATCGTCGTGTTCCATTACCCGGTTCATCCCAGCGAGCACTTCGTTAAGCGCGTGGTCGGGGTGCCGGGCGATCGCATTCGCCTGATCAATCGGCAGGTCTACATCGACGGCTCATTGCTGAGGGAACCCTATGTGCGTTACAGCTCACCGATGCATGACATTTTTCGCGATGAGTTTCCACGGACGGATATCCCGGTTCCAGGGTTGGAGGGCGGCTGGTGGTTGCAGATGAAGAAACTAGTCGAAGATGGCGAGTTGATTATCCCCGAAGGGCATTACTTTGTGCTCGGCGATAATCGTGACGAGAGCCTGGACAGCCGTTATTGGGGCTTCGTGCCGCGGGAAAACATTATCGGGCGGCCCTTGCTGATTTATTGGTCGGTGCGTAGCGCGGAGGACGATATGCCGGTTAATTCCACGCCGGGTGATAAACTTTATCACTTCGCCTACGCGGTCAGCCATTTGTTTCAGCTCACTCGCTGGAACCGGACATTTCGAGTAGTTAACTAAGGGCGATATCGCCCGCTGACGGGACAAAAAATAGTGGCTAAGAAAGAAAATACGCAGCCGGAAAAACCGCGTGAAACTACGGTTGAGTTTCTCGCGTCTCTCGCCGCAGTATTGGTAACAGGACTTTTCATCATTACGTTTATCGTGCAGGCGTTTGAGATTCCCTCCAGCTCGATGGAAAACACGCTGCTGATCGGCGACCACGTATTTGTGAATCGCGAACAGTTCGCGCCGCGAACGAAATGGCTTGGTCCGATTCTTCCTTACCGGCAGATTCGGCACGGCGACATCGTGGTATTTCTTTCTCCCGCGGAACCTGGACTCTACGTTGTGAAGCGAATCATCGGCATTCCCGGCGACCGCATTCATCTACGCGATGGTGTCGTCTACCGCAACGGACAGAAGCTGGATGAACCCTACGTGATTCATCAGGGAGGCGAGGCCAGCTACAATCCTTATCGCGATAATTTCCCCTCGGTTCCGCCAACAGAGTTCAGCAATGTAACTCCGGAGTGGGAGCTTTCTTTGCCGCAACACATTGAGGGTGGTGACGTAGTGATTCCTCCCAATAGTTATTTCGGCATGGGAGACAACCGCGATGTGAGTCTGGACAGCCGTTATTGGGGTTTTATCCCGCAAGAAAATGTGATTGGACGGCCAATGTTTATTTACTGGTCATTTGAGACACCACCCGGGCAATATCTGGAGCGGGCAGTCAGCCAGCGAATCGGGTTTCTGGTCCATGTGGTGGTTCACTTTTTCGACGAAACCCGCTGGCGGCGTACTTTCAGGATAGTTCAGTGAGTTTTCCGCGATCGAAGCGCGTGGTCGTTGTGTTAGTTGTGGTGCTTCTTGCGCTTTTCCTTATCAGGCCGGGCGCCAATCGCCTGCGAACGCGCATTGTTACTTCCATCAGTCTGGCGTTGGGCCGGCCAGTCGATGTGGCAGCAGTAAAGTTGCGTCTGCTTCCGCAACCTGGATTCGATCTGCAAAACTTCGTGGTGCATGAAGATCCGGCCTTTGGAGCTGAACCGCTGCTTCGCTCCTCTGACGTGACGGCTTCGCTGCGGATAACATCGTTGCTGCGCGGACGCATCGAGATCGCGCGGCTGAGCCTCACGGAACCCAGCCTCAATCTGGTACGGAACTCAGCGGGACATTGGAATTTGGAAAATCTCATCGAGAGGGCAGCCAAAGTTCCAATTGCCCCAACCAGCAAGGCGAAAACCGAAACGCGTCCGGGCTTTCCTTACATTGAGGCGGACCGAGGCCGCATCAACTTCAAGTTCGGTCCGGAGAAAAAACCATACGCATTGACCGATGCAGATTTCGCTTTATGGCAGGACTCGGAAAATGCCTGGGGGATGCGGCTGAAAGCGCAGCCGGTGCGAACCGATTTCAATCTTAGCGATACCGGAACCCTCTCCGTCGATGGTTCTTGGCAAAGAGCCGCATCACTGAGCGATACCCCCGTACAATTCACATTGCAATGGAATCGTGGGCAACTCGGCCAGTTGACGAAGCTCGCATATGGCCGTGACAAAGGCTGGCGCGGCGGTCTAACCGTTTCTACCACGCTGTCCGGTACGCCCGCGAACCTGGCGATTGTGGCCGCGGCCTCACTGCAGGACTTCCGCCGCTATGACATTTTTGGAAGCGGCAATTTACGGCTGGGCGGCCAGTGCAGTGGCCGTTATAGTTCGCAGAATCACATTTTATCTGAGGTTGCCTGCACGGCGCCTGTGAGTGACGGGTCGGTGACTCTCGCCGGCAGCATCTCCGGACCATTCTCATCTCGCGATTACAATCTCGCGTTGACCGCGCATGATTTGCCAGTTCAATCTCTGGTTGCATTCCTACGGCACGCGAAACAAGGGGTGGCGGATGATTTAATCGCCGCGGGCCGGCTGAATGGAGATTTGAAGCTTGAGCGCAGCATCAATGCGCGATCGAGCGACTTAGTCTGGGAGGGCCGCGGCGAAGCTTCCGGCGTCGAACTCGGATCGAAGTTAAACAAAGCGGAATTGTTGCTGGGCGATGTTCCTCTCGTAGTGTCCGCGGGCACACATCCCAAATCAGCAGCCGCACGGGTCATCGCAGAGACGCGCCTGGAAATCGGTCCGTTCAATTTAGCCCTGGGCCGAGGAGGTCCTGCCATTGTGAAAGGCTGGATTGCGCATTCCGGCTACGGTTTCGCCATCCAGGGTGATGCGCAGTTGCAACGTTTGTTGCAGGTCGCGCGCACAGTGGGAATTCCGACGCAGCAGCCAAACGCTGATGGCCAGGCCAATGTCGATCTGCAGATTGCCGGCAGTTGGTCAGGATTCACCGCGCCAAGAGCCGTCGGCAAGGCGCAATTACATTCCATTTACGCGACTTTGCGAGGCTTGAATGCGCCGTTAGAAATTGCATCCGCGAACCTCATTTTGACGCCAGAACAGATCAGCGTGCAAAAGCTGACGGCTTCGATCGCGGATACTTCCTGGCGCGGATCGCTCACTCTTCCGAGACAGTGCGTTGTGCCCGAATCCTGCCCTATACGCTTCGATCTACGCGCTGACGAAATTTCAACCGATCAGCTCAACCAGGTTATCAATCCTTACGTCCGCAAACAGCCGTGGTACCACTTCCTAACGTCACCCCCAGCTGGAATTCCCTACTTACTCACAATCAACGCGGTGGGCAAGCTCTCGGCGAATCAAGTGATCGTTCGCAAACTTGTGGGAAACCGGGTTTCGGCAAAGGTCGAACTGGACAAGGGCAAGCTGCGAGTATCCGATCTGCGTGCTGATGTCCTGGGCGGAAAACATGATGGCGAGTGGGAGGCCGACTTCACCGCGAAACCTCCGCAGTACAGCGGAAAAGGTGAATTCGAAAATGTTGCCCTAGATCAACTTTCTGAAAGCATGAACGATGCCTGGATCACGGGTTCGGCCATGGCAACGTATCACGTGAAAATGTCGGGTCTGGACGGAGCTGAATTATTTGCTTCAGCCAGCAGCAGATGGAAAGTTGAGGCTCGGGACGGCCGGTTGGGTCACGTTGCACTTACGGACGGCGGCGGCCCGCTCCCGATCCATCGTTTGTCGCTGCAATTGGCAATGCACGATGGCAACTTTGAAATTGAGGATGGTAAGCTCGACAGCGCATCGAACATCTATCGAATCAGCGGCACTGCGTCTCTGGGCCGTATTTTGAATATCAGACTGCTTCGCGAAGGCGCGCAGGGTTTTAATATCACCGGCACCTTAACCGAGCCGCATGTCTCGCCGATCTTGCCTTCAGAAACCCAAGCCGCTCTTAAACCGTAAGCTTATCATTCTGCTGGTTTTCGTACTCCTCTTGTTATTTGTTGCACTCATCGATCTGTTATATAATGTAATATTATTCATATGAGAAAGGCTAAGACCTTTACGGTGGAAGAATCTCTCTTAACCCTGGTTGAGCGCACCAAGGGCGATCGATCCACGAGCGAGCGCGTGAATGAATTGCTGAAGTTAGCCCTTGAAGTGGAACGGCGCAACGAACTGGAGCATGAGGCGGCCCTGTTTTATTCGGCCGTTAAGCAAGGCGACAGGCGGGAGGAGCGGGCATTCGAAAAGGTTTCGCTTCGCTCGTTCGAAAGGGATTAACGTGAGGCCGCACTCCGTTCCTTTAAACTGGTTTCCTCGACGCGGTGAAATCTGTTTGGTCGGCTTGGACAAGGAGCGACCGGCCCTCATAATTTCCAGCGACGCGCTCAATCGGTATGCTCTTGATGTTTGCGTCGTGCCGGTCACATCGGTCGAACATCGTCGGTTCTCGATTAGGGTAGCCGTCCCGCGAGGGGAGGGCGGGTTGGATCGCAACTCATGGGCCAAGTGCGATCAAGTCACGACATTGTCCACGGGGCTCATCCGCTATCCGCCACTTGGCCGCTTAACGGATTCAACAATGGCGCGGATCACAAGTGCAATACGGTTGGCATTAGACCTGAGTTGAGAAAAATGGGTTTCAAGGCACGTAACCTCGCCCGCGCAATACTTTTCCTGGCTTCGCGCCCGTCATTTTCCCTTGATCAATCACAGCGATCCCATTTACCAGCACGTATTCCATTCCTTGCGACAGCTGATTTGGATTATCAAACGTAGCCACATCGCGTATGGTCGCGGGATCGAAGACTACCAAGTCGGCCCACATGCCTGCCTTTAAAACTCCGCGATCGGTCAGGCGCATGCGTTGCGCCGGCAGCGCAGAAAATTTGCGGATAGCATCTTCCAGGGTTAGTTTTTTCTCTTCGCGCACATACTTCCGCAGAATCCGCGGAAAAGTGCCATAGGCCCGGGGATGGGGATGCTCCTGACCTAAGATTCCCTCCGGCGAAGTACCCTCCGAATCGTTGTCGATAGAAACCCACGGCTGCTGCAGCGCGAGCGTAACGTCCGGCTCGGACATCCCGAAAACCGCGACCTCGGTGAATGCGTTGTCTTCAATCAGCAAATCGAAAAGAGCGTCCATCGGATCTTTGTTCCAGGTTTTCGCGACTTCAGCCAGCGTCTTTCCTTGCAGCGGCAATAGTTTCGGATTCTGCACCACCCCAATGAGAACCGATTCTGGCCCGGGAATCTCCTGCCATTCGTTCTGCCAGGCGTTTGAAGATGTCAGCAAATCTTTGCGAATGCGCTGTCGCATGGCCGGATCTTTCAAGCGCTCGACCAGTTTGGTGTCACCGCCATCGTGCGCCCAAGGGGGAATGAATGCAGACATCGTATTGAACCACGCCGTATAAGCATAGGTGTTCGCACTTATGTCGAGGCCATCGGCGCGTGCAGCATTAATCTTCGCCACCACCTCGGGCATGCGTCCCCAATTTTCTTTCCCTGCGACCTTGATGTGCCAGATCTCAACCGGAATATGCGCTTCACGTCCAATGCGTATAGCTTCATCGATAGCGGGGATCACGCGGTCGCCTTCGTCGCGCATGTGCGTGGCATAAATGCCGCTGAACTTCGAGGCTTCTCCGCCCAACGCAATTAGCTCTTCTGTTTTCGCGTAGGGTGCGGGAGCGTACTGCAAGGCGGTTGAAACACCGACGGCACCATCACGCATCGCTTGCTGCACCAACGCCTTCATTTGATCAAGTTGTTCTGGCGTGGGCTGCTTGTCGTCGTCTCCCAAAACCATGCGGCGGACCTGCGTCGCGCCGACGTAGCTGGCGAAGTTGATCCCGGTGCCCTGCTTTTCCAGACGCGCGAAATATTCGCGGAAAGTGCGCCAGTCGGGGGTGATGTGATAGTGCTCGTAGCCGGTGTGATCGGCACGAATGATGGCGTCATTCAGCGGCGCCACCGATCCGCCTTCGCCGGTGATTTCCGTTGTAATGCCCTGATAAATTTTCGACGGCAGACGTGGATCGACCAGTATCGTCAACTCAGACTGGCCAAGCATATCGATGAACCCTGGGGCAACGACTTTTCCGCCAGCACCAATGGTTCGGGTGCGCGGCGCTGCGGCGAGATTGCCGATGGCTGCAATCTTGCCGTCACGGATTCCAATGTCCCCGGAGTACCAGGGCGAACCGGTGCCGTCGATGATATGACCGTTAATGATGACAATGTCGAATGATTGAGGCGCGGCGCACAGAGGCAAAGAAATTAAGATAACCACCGCCAGAAAGGCTTGGCGCAGCGCAGTTCGCATCGCGAGGTTATCCATTTTTTCTTATTCTCCATTCGTTTTTGAGGCAAATACTGGAGTCCGTGGCCGACGGCTCATGCTAAACCCAATTACACTCCAGATCGCCAAAGCCAGCCATTCGTACCCATTGAAATGACCGGGAATGCCGGGAGTAATTTTCATTACGATCATCAGAAAGCCCACAAGCACGCCCGCCGCGGCGACGAAACGTTCGCGTGGCGCCGGAGCTATCCGGTAGTAGGCCGCGCACGTTGCCAGCCATCCGATTGCAGAAGCCACCGAGCCTACCTCGGAAATGGGCACGAGCACGGCGTCGCCGAGAAACATGCATGCAGCAGTCGCCAACCCGATGCAGAGCACGGCCACCGAAGGAGTCTGATTGCGCGTATGCACTTGGCCCAGACGATGGTCCACCAACCCGCGCCGACCGATCGCAAACAGCAACCGGCTGGCCGCAATAAAATTTCCGTTGAACACTTTGAAAAGCGACAGCAGCGCGGCGGCAAGTATCAAGCTTACAATCCAACTCGATCCTACCGCGTGCTCGAAAGCAACCGCAGTCATGAATTTTTCGTGCGTGAGTTGCTGCCATGGGGCAACATATCCGACTGCCGCGATCACGATTGTGTAAAAGAGAATGCCGACCACAATCGCCATCCAGATGGCCTTGAAGAAACCCCGCGAACGGAATTCAGGGCTGGCTTCTTCGGCACCCTTCACCACCGACTCGAATCCAGTCATGAAATAAGGAACGATTTGCATCACCAGAAGCACAGACACGAATGGACTATGCGTAAACAGCGGAGGAAAGTTGCGCGCTGAACCTTTGCTCACACCGATGGCCACAAACAGCACGAACAGAGCAAGGGTTCCAAAGGTCGCCCAGTTCTGGAAAGTGGCGCTCATGCGGATGCCGCGATAATTCAGCAACGTAATCAGTCCAGTCAGGGCCAGTCCGATCAGCAAGTGCGGCAGGTAAACCGGATGGCTGCCGAGGCGGTAAACTTCCATCGAATCGAGCGGCGGGAAAATGTATCCCGCGATCCTGCCGATCGCGACTGCTTCCCACGGACACACGATGAAATAGGCGAGGATCATCATCCAGCCGGTGGCAAAGCTTATAGATCGCGGGAAAACT
>DASYOD010000039.1:0-13178 GCA_036008085.1 Terriglobales bacterium | reverse complement strand
CCGGTCGGGCCTTCTTCGCAGTTCAAGCTTCTGACCAGCTCCAGCCCCGGAGCTGAAAGGTTGAAAATCCATGGCGAATCCCAATGAACCACAGAGTGCGGTTCTCGTATCTCGTCCACAACTGACGTTTGCACTTCTCCTGACGCTCTTGGTAGTTCCGCTGGCTGTTGTCGCCCAAGCAGCGCCGTCTGCGACGTTCCACGTGATCCATAATTTCACTGGAGGGAAAGATGGCGGAACTCCGTATGCTGGTTTGATTATCGATCAAAGTGGAAACCTCTATGGCACGACTTTTCAAGGTGGAAGAGGAGTTTGCGGGCCACAGAACATCGGTTGCGGCACGGTTTTTGAGATGGCGCCGTCGGCATCGGGCTGGAATTTTCAGCCGCTCTACGCTTTCCTAGGAAACAATGACGGGGCTGGTCCGTACGCCCAGGTGGCGTTTGGCCCAGACGGCAGCCTTTACGGAACGACAAATCAAGGAGGAAACCAATCATGTCTGAGTGGGTGCGGCGTCGTATTCAGGGTGAAACCCCCAACAAAAGATTGCCAATCCTGCGCCTGGACTGAAAGTGTTCTTCACCGGTTCCAGGGCGGGAGCGACGGGTTCTACCCGCTTAGCAATGTCACCTTCGACAAAGCAGGCAATCTTTATGGCACGACCGAACAAAGCGATGCCGCGGGTACCGTGTGGGAGCTAACGCACTCGCATGGTGTTTGGACGAACACTACAATTTACGATTTTTATAATCAATCTGGCGGAGGCCCCTACAGCGGCGTGGTTTTTGACCACGGCGGCAACCTGTATGGCACTACGGAACTTTCAAACAACTTCTATGGCGGGGTTTATCAGTTGCGTCGCTCGGGCAGCGGATGGACAGAGAAATCTCTTTACAGCTTTCAGGGCGGCAAACACGGAGACGGCCCGACGGCCCTGATCTTGGGCAAGGCTGGCGAGCTTATTGGCGCAACAAGTTCTGGAGGTCCAAAACGCGGGGGAACGGCTTTCAACCTCACTTATTCGAAAGGTAACTGGAGTTTCGATACGCTCTACGCCTTTTCTGATCAGGGCGTGGGAGGGTATGGACCATGGGCTCAACTTACTATGGATGCCGCCGGAAATCTCTATGGCACGACCTGGGGAGAGAGTCCGGGTGATTTGGGAACCGTCTTTAAGCTCACCCACTCGAGCAGCGGTTGGAAACAGACCGTGCTGCACCGCTTCACCGGCGGAAGTGACGGCGCCATTCCATATAGCAACATCGTATTCGACAACCACGGCAACCTCTACGGCACCGCGAGCCAGGGGGGAGCCTACAACGACGGCGTCGTATTCGAAATCACGCCCTGACAATCGGGATTCTGCCGCTCCGCGGCTGGAGTGGGGTTTGTGGATTATCATTAGAAAGCGAACTAACGATTGCCAAATCACGAAAAGTTTTTGCCGTTCATCCCGGAGAAATTCTCAAGACCGAGTTCATGGAACCGATGGGCGTAAGTGCGTATGCGCTGGCCGAGGCGCTGAATTTTTCTGGGATCTACGAGGTCGTCCGCGGAGACCGCGTTATCAGTGCCGACACGGCCTTGAGGCTAGGAAAGTATTTCGGACTGCCCGCGCAGTTCTGGCTCAATCTGCAAAATGACTATGACCTGCGGATCGCAGAAGGCAGCGGAGTCGCCAAAGGCATCAAGCCTCGCGCGATTGCCTACGACGCTGAACTTGCCGATTCACGCGGCGGGGCCTGATCTGGTCGCGTTTTGTAGGACTAGAGGTGGCACTTTTTGAAAGCTGCCTGATCCCAGATTTCTACTATTAATGCTCGCCAAACAAGAGCCAGCATCATGAAAACAAACAACATTAGCTTATAGCTATTCACATAAACGTTCCACGTGGAACACATCCGATAACTTTTTCTATTGGCCTGCTGTCACCGGCACGGGAGCGTTCTTAGGCGTGCTCAAGTATCCGACCGCCTGCTTTTTGTCGACTGACCAGATCACCATTTCGTAGAGCATGTGATCGCGGCCGGAATAAAACTGGATGGGCTCGCTGACGTTGCGATCTTTCTTTTCGATGGTCTTATCGTCAGAGGTTACGTTGACTGTGAACTTGCCTCGCTTCGGATCTGTTTTTTTCAACTGCAAACTCACCGTCGAGACTGGCTGCGGCTTTGCGCCCTTGACCAAAGTAAATTCGTAATAGCTGCGGTCACCTTTGTGCTTGAGAACTTCGAGGTCGCTGCGCGTGTTCGCGATCAATCCACTCTGCACGCCGAGATCGCCGACGGCGCTTTGCAGCTTGGCTTCCGCGGCTGCGAGTTCAGCCTTAGTGGACGCGACATCAGTTTTGACTCCGCCCACATCAGTTTTTACGTTCGCGACTTCGCCATTGACCTGGCTGAGCTGCTGCTTCTGTTCTTCGGCGAGGCGTGCTTGTGATTCACGTTGCTTCAGTTGCTCACGCTGCAGGTCCTGAGAACGTTTGTCGAGGTCTTTCTTGGTCATGCCCAACTGCTTGGCGAGGGTTTCGGCGTCGGCGTCGGCGGCTTGGATACGTTTGTTGAGGTCGGCAAGCTGGGCGCTGTTGGCGATTTGATTCTTGTCCAGCTGATCGATGCGCTCGCGCAGGTTGAACAAAAAATACAGCGAGCCCGCGACATAGAGCACGCCCAGCAGTAACGCTATCCACTTTGCAGGGCTGCCTGCGGCAGCAGCCTGGGGCTCGGGTAGGTATTCGCCTTCGTCCGCCATAAGTTTTCTCCAGTCGGTTACGGTTGGTGGTTGTATCTATTGTTGTGCAGTAGTTGCGATAGTGTCAATTGTCTCGCGTGGCGCACGCCAGTTGCGTGGGTCCTTCGCTTCGCTCAGGATGACGGGGCTTTTATTATATTGACAGCCATCGATGTTTCGTTTACTGCTTTTGCATGACGGATTCTGAGCAGAATCTTAATCGGGTTTGGCACGCTGTGTCGGATCCGGCGCGCAGACGCATTCTTCGGGCGCTTAAGGAGCGCGGGGCTTCGTCTATTGGGAAGGATGAAGGGTTGTGCGCTTATGACATCGAAGTGCGGGTGCATCTTTCTCAGCCGACGATTTCGCATCATATGGCGATTTTGCGGAAAGCAGGGCTGGTTGAGGCTAAGAAGTTGGGACAGTGGATGTGGTACCGGCGCAATGAGGCGGCGCTGCGGGAATTTGCGCGGGAGTTGCGCGAGAGTCTTTAGCGGCGCGGGCGGTGTTTAGTCCCAGCGTTAGCGGCCAAAAGGCGGAGGCGAACCTGGGGCGCCGATGCGGTTCTAATCTAAATAATTCCAAGGCAACGACAGCGGACAGGAATGTCCGCTCCACACTTTAGCGCTGGTCGAATTCTTTCCAGTGTTGGGGGTATGCCGGGCCTACGTAGTCAGCTCGGGGACGGATCAGGCGATTGTCGTCCAGTTGTTCAATTACGTGGGCAGTCCAGCCGCTGATTCTTGATACGGCGAATACCGGGGTGAAGAGGTCCACATCGATTCCCAGCGTGTGGTAGGTCGAAGCAGAATAGAAGTCGACGTTAGCGTTCAGCTTTTTGTCGGCTTTAATGAATTTTTCTATGGCGTGCGACATCTGGAACCACTGGGGCTGGCCGCTGGACTTGCCGAGATCTTCGGACATTTTTCGGAGGTGCGTGGCTCGCGGATCTTCGGTGTGGTAGACGCGGTGTCCGAAGCCGGGAACTTTCTTTTTCTCGTTCAACATCTTCTTGATGTATTCAACCGGGTCGGAACCGGAACGGTCGATGGCTTTCAGAATGTTAAATACGGCCTCGTTGGCTCCGCCGTGCAGTGGGCCTTTCAGGCATCCGATGGCAGAAACTATGGCGGAGTGCATATCCGAAAGCGTGGCCGCGGTGACTCGCGCGGCGAACGTGGAAGCATTGAGCTCGTGGTCAGCGTGCAGGATCAGAGCGATGTCGAGTGCGCGTTCGGCCGTTTGCGAGGGCTTCTCGCCGTTCAGCATCAGCAGGAAATTTGCGGCGTGGGACAGCGACCGATCAGGCTCTACAACCGGCTTCCCTTTCCGGATGCGATCGTAGCTGGCTACGATCATGGCAATTTGCGAGGTCAGACGAATGGACTTGCGGATGTTGGCTTCGTGATCGTTACTGCGTTCATCGACGTCGTAGAACGAAAGGGCGGACACGGCGGTCCGCAGCACGTCCATGGGGACGACGTGCTTGGGTGCAGATTTCAGCACATTAATGATTGCGGGATCGAGTTTGCGTTCTTCGGCCAGGCGCGCGCGAATTTCTTTGAGTTCTTGCGCTGAGGGCAGACGGCCATACCAGAGGAGGTAACAAGTTTCTTCGAAGGTGGAGTTGTCGGCCAGTTCGTGTACGTCAATGCCTCGATAGGCGAGAACGCCCTGATCGCCATCGATAAAACAAATGCTGGAGGTGGTCGCGACTACACCCTCCAAGCCTTTGGAGGGGTGCGCGGTAGTCACAGATGACATGCTTCCTCGTTAGGACAATTAGGAATACGCTGCGGCCCATTGCCTACCGCAACTAACTTTTATACGCCTCTTTTATTAACTTTCCAACCGGAGGGCGCTGTCGGGCCGGGTCTTAAATAACGGGGATGTGAAAAAAGGCCGCCCAATGTTGCTTGGTATTTCGGCGAATCTCCCGGCTTTTGCTTCACAACGGTATTTCGGAGTTCAGCGAGAAACCTCGTAACCTTTTCGATCTCTTCCCCTGGGAGCAGGAGTGTGTGGTGAATGACTTTAGCTAAAACCCAGATCTCAACGATCAGAGGCATCAAAAGCAAATTTGTCAGCACAGCCTAGCGGCGTGGATTAAAAAGAGAGCACGGCCCGAGCTTCCCAAAGAAACCTTCTACCTTTCGGCAGATGGAGTTTATGTTCCCCCATATGGCAACGCGCTGAGTCGTCGAATTGCCAGTTTTTTGGATCAATTCTCGGCGTCCGGGTACCCTTGTGCCTTTCCAAGATTGCATAGACTGTCTTCGGAGCTTTGCAGTTTTCCCCATCGCATTCGACTTGTGTGGCAGCGAGGAAGAAGTCGCCCGTTGCGAATGAGTCCACTGTGTTGCGTTGGTCCGCAGTCTGACATACCGGCAGAGAATATCCGTACACGATCCTGCATTCGTGACATAGAACGTTTAAAACTGGAATGCCCGTGGGCGTCATGTGAGGACGGTCATTTGTTTCTGTTGGGATGGGATGCGGGATGGGAATCAAGTGGTGCCTGGGGCAGTCTAAAAACCAGTGTGGATACCAAGAATTCATCTTTCCCTTCAGGCCAAACGCCAGAGGCGCGGCAATTTTACGCCGCGCCTAGCAGTTCAGCAATCGACCGGATGTGACTTGTCCGCAACCCGCCTCCATCGCGGGCGTAACCCTGAGACTTGAATGAATGCGACAGAAATTGTAATACGCAAAATGCAATGCAACGGCGGCCTTCAAGTTTGCCAGCTTTTTGCTGAAGGCATTGGCGAGCCGCGTGAGTCCGCGAAGATGCATTCGCATCGTGAGGTTCTGGCGCCCAACGTAGCTAACCGACAAAATCGATTTCCGAATCGCTTTATTGAAAATAACGCAATATTTTCAATAATCGAATATAATCACCCCATGAAACAAGCTGGCCTTCCTTTCAGCGTTCATGACAAGAAGCAACTCGCTGCGCTTACGTCGTCGGCGCGGCAGGAAATTGTCGATGTTCTCTCCCAGATGGGGACGGTCTCAGTTAGCGAACTTGCCACTACGCTGGGCAGGCCAGCGGACGCTGTCTACTACCATCTGCGCGTGCTCAAGCAGGCCGGCCTGGTGCTTCGCGCCGGGTATCGAGGCCAGGGAGTACGCAAGGAAGAGCTGATCCGCACAGTCTCGCCGAATTTGCAGCTTCAATACCAACCAGGTAAAGGCGGCAATGGCAAGCAGGTTACAGCGATTGTGGGGTCAATGCTGCGTTTGGGCATACGCGATTTTCACCATGCGTTCCAGAGCGGCGACGCTCGGGTGTCGGGTTCAGGCCGGGAGTTATGGGCTCTACGCAAAACCGGATGGTTAATGCCAGAGGAGATCGTGAACCTGAATCGGTCAATAGAAGGTCTTGCCAAGGCAGTTTCAAAACCACGGGGACGGGGCAGGCTTTACGGAATCACGGTGTTACTGACTCCGCTCGACCATCGCGCGCGTACGAGCAGTAAGAAATCGACCTCCAGGAGATCGAGAAACAAATGAAAACAGCCATTTACTTTATGGTTACAGTGATGGTTCTGGCCTGTAATTCTCACTCGTTGCGAGCGCAGGACTCGGGATCGGTCCCACAGAGCCAATCGAATTCAGCAAACCTCTCCTCCTGCGCGCCGGCAGCCTTCCTCATTTTGGAACAGGGCAAGCTCGCTGGCGTGGATTGGGTTGAATACCGCGCAAACCAGGTGCACACGCGAACCGTTCTAATGCAATCCCTCGTCATCGACGCCACCATCGACTTGCGTCCCGATCAGACGGCAGCACATTCTTCTGTGGTCCTGTCGAATGCCGGCGAAGCGCCCCAAGCGCCCAAGACGCGCGATCTCGGACAGAATGCCATCTACCTGTCCGACATGATTGTCAGCTTCATGGAACAGGCGGTCGCACGAGCCCGCGTGCTCAGCCAACCGGTCTCGCACGTTCTGGCGACATCGCTCTATCGTGATTCCCCCACGGATGTTCTGGTCGAGCGCGTCGATGCCACGGACTGGACAGTCACCTTTCACAACAAAGGTTATCGTGTGTTGACCGACGAGCACGGTTGTATGTTGTCCGCAATGCTGCCCGAGTATGGCGTGGTCATCGAGCGCCGTGCCGGCTTCACCGCCGCTCAGTATCCGTTATGGCCGCCCTATGCGGCCCCGCCCGACGGCGCATACCGAGCCTCCGACGTAAGCATCCGTGCTTCTCAGGGCCACACTTTGGCCGGCACGTTGACGATGCCTTTGCACGGCAAACTGGTCCCCGCTGCCGTGCTGATTACCGGCCTCAGCCCGTCCGAACGCAATGGCGGTGTGCCACCATGGATGCCGCTCCGCGATCTCGCCGACGCACTTACACGCGCCGGCGTCGCCGTACTGCGGGTTGACGACCGTGGAATCGGAAAGTCTACCGGGGATCACGCGCCATCGACCACCTACGATGAAGCCGAGGATGTGCAGGCCGAAGTGGCATGGCTTCGGGCCCAGGCGAGAATCGATCCGAAACGCATCGCACTCGTCGGCTACAGCGAAGGAAGTTTGATTGATCTGATGGTTGCGTCAAAAGACCCTTCGATTGCCGCGATCGTTTCGCTGGACGGTAGCGGCGTGCCGGGAGCGCAACTTGCGCGCGAGCAGACCGAGGAGGCCGTGCTGCATGATCCGTCCATTCCTGCCGCTGACCGGGAGAAAGAGGTCGAAAAGGAACTTGCCGAGCCCTTGACTCCGCGGGAGCGCGTGTTTCTGACCATTGACCCGCTGATGTATGCCAGCCATGTGCGTTGCCCAGCTCTTATTCTTCACGGCGGCTCGGACATCACGGTTCCCGTTCGCTCGGCGGAGAAGATCGCGAATGCCATTCGCAGCAATGGCAACTCCGACGTAACGGTGCGGATCATTCCCGGCGTCAGCCATTCGCTGCTGCCGGACCCGGTTGGCCCGAATAGCGGTTGGGTTTATTTGCCTGCTTTTGCAACTTCGCCGCGAGTGTTGGACGTCATGACCAACTGGGCCACAGCGCGCTTGCTGACCTGCAGCGGAAAAGATAGCTCCGATTGTTAAATGCCTGGAATTCTCACTCACCACATCGATTCGCGCTGGGCACGTCGCAGTTCTGAACTGTTAATGCAGGTTTAGACCCGAGAACAGCGATACTTGCCGAAAACCGACGAAGCTCTCGATTGCGGGCTGCCGGGCATAAAGGCTGGGTCGCCTTCGGCACGTTTGAAATGCCACTCGATTGGGAACGAACCGGCATGCAACGGTGGTGCTGAAGGCTGAAGGCAGCTTTTCTTGCAAGAGCCGGCGATTCATGCGTTCCCAAGAGGTAACCCGAAGGTACAGGACCCTGCCGGATATGGTTCGGGATGGTTTTTCTCCGGTTACAATCGAAACATGCGCATGCGTTGGGGGTGGTCGGCCGCGGCCATGGTGTTGCTCGCGGTGGCGGCTGCGGCCGCTGACAAGCCGGAAAATCTGGCGGTGCTGCCTTGTCCTCAAGACGCGGCGATCGATCCTGCATGCAATCCCTCAAAAGCGGATTTGAAAAAAGCGAGAGTCGATTTTGCGCGCGCATTGAAGCTGCAAAAAGCTGAACACTTCGACGAAGCGTTTGAAGAATTCGACGCGGCGGCCCGCCTGGTTCCGAAAAATCTCGAATATGTAACTTCGCTGGCCATGGTTCGGCAGCAGTTGGTATTCAATCATTTGCAGCGCGGCAGCGATGATCTGACCCGGGGTAAGAACGTGGAGGCGCAGGCTGAGTTTCGCAGCGCAGCCAATCTTGATCCGCAAAACGAGTTTGCGCAGCAGCGACTGCAGGATTCGCTCACCGAGTGGACACCAAAGATCGCGGAGGCTCCGCGCGTGGTGCTCGAGTCGCCAGAGATACACGTGGTTCCCGACCCTGCTCTGCATGAATTCCATTTTCGTGGGGACTCGCATGCGTTGCTGACCCAGGTTGCGGCAGCCTATGGAGTGAAGGCCGATCTTGACGAATCAATTCAGTCGCGGCATGTGCACTTCGACATGGAGCCAGTCGACTTCTTTACCGCCATGCGGGCTGCGGGTGACGTGACGGCGGCGTTCTGGGTTCCGCTTTCGGAGAAACAGATTTTCGTGGCCCGCAGCACTACCGAGAACCATCGTCAGTACGACCACATGGCGCTGCGGACGTTTTACATTCCGGGAGTGACCACCGCGCAAGAGATGAATGAGATGGTGACTCTCTTGCGGACGATCTTTGACGCGCGCTTTGTGACGCAACAGCCGCAGTCGGGATTACTTGAAGTGCGGGCGCCGGTAGGCGTGCTGGATGCAGTTACAAAATTGTTTGAGAACTTGGGCACGATGCGTCCGCAGATCATGCTGGACATACAAGTATTCCAGATTGATCACCAATTGACGCGCGACATCGGACTTCATATTCCTAATAACTTCAACCTGTTTAACATTCCCGCGGGGGCGATTGCTGCGTTGACTGGAGCTCTGGGCGGGGGGAATATTCAAAACCTGATCAACCAGTTGATTTCGAGCGGTGGCATCAACCAGGCCAATTCGCAGGGGATTGCGGGGTTGCTGGCGCAATTGCAGGGACAGCAGAATTCGATTTTCAGCCAGCCTCTGGCGACTTTCGGCGGCGGTTTGACCTTGATGGGGTTGAGCCTGGACACGCTAAGCGCGACGCTTTCGTTGAACGAAAGTTGGATGAAGACGCTGGAGCATTCGACTTTGCGCGCAGCGCAGGGGAATGAGGCAACATTTCGTATGGGGTCGCGTTTTCCCATTCTCAACGCTAGTTTCGCGCCCGTATTCAATACTCCGGCGATCTCGTCAGTGCTGCAGAATGGGAGCTTTCAGGCGCCGTTCCCTTCGTTTACCTATGAAGATCTGGGTTTGACTTTTAAGGTGAAACCTACGGTATATCCGGACTCAGACATAGGAATGGCCTTTGAAATGCAGTTCCGCACCCTGGCGGGGCAAAGTATAAACGGCGTGCCGGTGATTTCGAACCGCGAATACAAGGGAAACATTACGCTGGTGGACGGCGAACCGGCGGTGGTCGCGGGTTCGATTAGTCGGACCGAACAACTTAGTTTGAATGGGATTCCCGGGCTGGGTGCGATTCCGGGGATCAATCAAGTCATGGTGACCAATAGCAAGATGGATGAGACCGACGAGCTGTTGGTTGTGATCACGCCGCATGTGGTGGAAAGTAATCCGGGACAGAGTGTGGAAGTTTGGCTGCCTAAAGGTGGGCAGTGAGTCTCGGGATGACGCCCGTCATCCCGAGGTTTTCGTCCTGCGCAGGAAACCTGGATCCCTCGTTTCGCTCGGGAAGACAAAGGGGCTCGGGATCACCTATGCGTTTACTTCTTGGCTTGAGTGTTTTCCTTGGCGGCGAAATCTACCAGCTTTTGGAGGACGTCGTAGGGTACCGCGGGCAGTCTGCGGCCGTTGACGAAAATAGTTGGCGTGCTGTTGACGTCGAGTGCTTTGCCTAGAGCTACGGATTTTTCCACTCGCGACGTGGTTTCGGGCTTTGCGGCACAGGCTGCGATGTCGGCTCCCTTTACCCCGGCGCTGTCGGCGAGTGCGGTTAGTTTTTCGTCGGCATTGGCGGCGGTGATGTCGGATTGAGCGCCGAAGACGCTGGAAATAAATTTCCAGAATGCATCGTTCGAACTACGGCTTACACAGTCGGCGTAGGCAGCGGCTTTAGCGGCCCAATCGTGCATGGGCAGCGGGAAGCTCTGGAAGACCAGGCGGACGTTCTTGTTTTCTGAGACTAGTTTTTCAAGGACAGGATGGGCATCTTTGCAGTGCGGGCATTGCAGATCGCTGAAATCGACGACGGTGACTGGAGCGTCTGCGGGGCCGCGTGATGGTCCGTTCATGCCATGCTCCAACTCCTTTTCGTCGGCGGCGAAGGGATGGGCGCCGAATGGCATGATCTCTCCGTTGACAGCGTGTTTGCCGTCGGGAGTGACGTAGAGTTTGAGCTGCTGCGGGCCCTGCGCGCCGCTTATGACTGCATTGATTTCGGACAGGCCTTCGATTTCAGAGGGCTTGATGCTGACGATTTTCCAGGTCAGCGAGGTATCGTATCCGAACCATTGATGGAGAAAAGCATTGACCGTTTCTTCGGAAGGAAGATTCGCAGTGGTCTTGGCGTGGGATGGGACTGGCGCTTGTTGCGCGGTCGCGAGCGTTAGTAAGAGGGCCGTTATGAAGAGATATTTCAACAGAGATTGCATGCGTTCCTTTCGAATTGTGCGGTGCGATTGAGCTTAACTAAAACCCGGCGGCTAAAGCCGAAATCATTTAATGCGGTCTGCGGTATGCCTGAAGGCATACCCTGATACGAATCTTTTTTATCGGCGCGATCCACGCGCATGCCTGATTCGAATCTTTTTTTTTCCCCACGACGTTCTAGATATCCGACTTGGCGGCGATGGGAAAGCGGCGGCCGTAGCCGAACGCTTTCGCTGAAATTTTTATGCCTGGCGCTGCCTGCTGGCGCTTGTACTCGCTGCGTTCCACCATGCGAATTACGCGCTTGACCAGACTAACATCGAAGCCGCGGTCGGCGGCAATCTGATCGGCGGTGTGTGAGTCTTCGACGTAGTCTTCGAGGATGGCGTCGAGCACGTCGTATGTTGGAAGCGTGTCGCTGTCCATCTGGCCGGGGCGAAGCTCGGCGGATGGCGGCTTATCCAGACTGGCTTGCGGAATTACCGGGCGGCGCGAATTCACGTAGTGGCTGAGGCGATAGACCAGAGTCTTGGGAACGTCGGAAATTGCCGCGAGGCCGCCGACCATGTCGCCGTAGAGAGTGCAGTAGCCGACGGCGAGCTCGCTTTTATTTCCGGTGCTGAGCACGATAGCGCCGAACTTGTTGGATAACGCCATCAACAGCGTGCCGCGGGCTCGTGACTGGATATTTTCTTCGGTCTCATCTTCTTTGCGTCCGGCGAAGGGTTTGGCCAAGGTTTTTTTGTAGCTTTCGAAAATGTCGCCGATACAGAGCAGTTCGAAACGGGTGCCGAGATTTTCTGCGAGCGAGCGGGCGTCGTCGATGGAACCCGTCGAAGAATACGGACCGGGCATGCCGACTCCAATGACATTCTCTGGTCCGAGCGCGTCGACGGCGATGGCGGCCGTCAGGGCGGAATCGATGCCTCCGCTTAGGCCGACAATCACCTGGCTGAATCCGCATTTGCGGACGTAATCGCGCGTGCCCAAGACCAGCGCGGCGTATGCGCTGGCTTCTTCACCTTCGATCTGCGGGTGCATCTCGCCGGTTAGTTGATCGGAGTCGAAATAGACGAGGTCTTCTTCGAAGGATTTTCCCTGCGCAATTATTTCTCCGGCCGAATTTAATACCAGGCTCGAACCGTCAAAGACCAGGCTGTCATTGCCGCCGATCTGATTCACCATGACGACCGGCACTTTGTAATTGCGTGCGATGGAGGCGAGCATGTTGCGACGTAATTCGCGTTTGCCAAGCCAGAACGGTGAGGCGGAGATGTTCAGCACGAAGTTGCCGCCAGCGGAAACCAAAGCCTCGACGGGATCGAAGGTGTACAGGCGCTTGTTCCAAAAATGCTTGTCGTTCCAGGCATCTTCGCAGATAGTGAGCGCCATTTGCTTGCCGCAAAAGGGAAACAGCAGCTGACTTTTTGCGGGAGCGAAGTTGCGCATTTCGTCGAAGACATCGTAGGTGGGCAAAAGCATTTTGGATTGCAGGAAGGCCACGCGGCCGTCCTTAAGCAGCGCGGCGGAATTCATTACCGATTTGCCGCTCTCGGCCTGGGCGGGAGTGACAAGGCCGCAGATCACGGCGATGCCGCGGGTTTCACCGGCGATGCGGTCGAGAGTCTGGCGATTGTGCTGCACAAAAGAGGCGCGCTCAACCAGGTCGCGCGGCGGATATCCGCAGACGGAAAGTTCGGGAAAAAGAATTAGTCCCGCACCGGCCGATTGGGCGCGATGGGAGAAATCAATAATTTTGGCCGCGTTGCCGGCGAAATCTCCGACAGTGGGATTGATTTGGCCGAGAGCAATCTTCACTCTTTAAGTGTAAAGGCAGGCGGCACGGGAGTCGAGACGCCGCGGGCTGAGCAGAGAGTGCGTTCTGTTAAAATCAGGGACGACAGTTGGCTGCAATCAGCCGCTGTCGATGTTCCCGCATTGTTAACCAAAGGCCGACGTAGCTCAGTTGGTAGAGCAGCCGATTCGTAATTTTCTTGCCTACACCAGCCCTCGTGATTTTTCAATCATTTAAGCCGATACTGAAGCACGCTGGTAGTGCTATTTGGCTTCAGTTGCCGAGCTCTTAAGGAGCAATTTAAGGAGCACTTCCAAATGACCAGTTTTGATGTACCCTCTTTGTTGAAACGAGGCGAACCAAGTGGAAGAACAAGAACTTGGACAGAAAGCTTT
>DASYOD010000038.1:0-2688 GCA_036008085.1 Terriglobales bacterium | reverse complement strand
CATTGTTCCCGGCAAGATCGTGCTACGGATGACAATGGTGTGTCTGGCTTTCTTGGTCTTGAGCGCCTGGCCTATCTGTTCGCAAACGCGTCGCACGTAAGAAACGTCAAGGTTACCGTTGGTCTGGCTCGGGGTACCGACGCAGACGAAGGATAGCTCTGTTTCATGTACCGCATCGACTTGGTCCTCGGTAGCCCGGAGTCGGCCGGTTCGAACAGCCTGGGCAATGATTTCGCCAATCTCTGCCTCGATGACCGGAGACCGACCTTCGTTAATCAACTCGACCTTCGTTCGAAAGGGGTCTACGCCGATCACGTCATGTCCATCTTGTGCGAGGCAGCCTGCGGACACGGTTCCAACGTAGCCTAAACCGAAGATGCTAATTTTCAAGGCAAGCTCCTGGCTGCACGACGGCTGGTTTTAGATGTATTGCCACATCACGACAAGGTGTGTTCATGCAAGTGTAGGCTAAGCCTAGCAGCGCGAGTTCTACACATAGTCGCCGCATGGCTACGAAACGCCGCAATCCTTCAAACATTTTACAGCGATAGGAAAAAGCTCCTCAGCCGTCCGTGCGACAGGGATGCAGTCCACAGGTAGTGAATTTCCCGGGCTCTCAAAATGAGTTGAGCCGAATAAAACTGGCTTGCAGCCCGCAGCCAGACCTGCTTGGATGTCAGATGCTGAATCGCCGATAAAGATGGACCGGCTCAAGTCAATATTAAACTCATTAGCAGCACTAAGTAGCATCGCGGGCCTAGGTTTTCTGCAATCGCAATTTTCGTCAGCACGATGAGTACAATAAAAAACCGCGGCAAGAGAGACGCCATCAGCGAGTAAAGTCTGCTGCATTTGACCGGTAATCTCTTGCAGCGCGAGAGGGTTTAGCAGGCCCTTGCCGACTGCAGCTTGGTTCGAGATTACGATCATAGGCAGGTGTAGCGCAGAAAGCTGTTTCAGTGCCGCCTGAATTCCCGAAACAAATAGGAACTGCGACCAATTCAGCACGTAGTCCCCGGGCCTTCGGCAATTGATTACCCCGTCTCGATCCAGGAAGATGGCGGGCCCACGAACGTCCAGTTTTTTGTCCGAAAAGACAATTTGCAACATGACCGATTGAAATCCCAAACTGCTTCGGGAATTTTGCTCCTCACGCGCGGCTTCCGGTGTTAGAAAAGTACCTCTTCGACTATTTCACAAATTAAATGGCCGGTTAGGATATGACATTCTTGGATTCGGGGCGTTTCTTCCGAAGGAATACAGATGGTGCAGTCCGCGATATTTTTCAAAGTTCCTCCGGATTTTCCCGTAAGCGCAACCGAGAAGATGGACTTCGAATTGGCAGCTTCCATCGCCCGCATCACGTTCGGGGAATTTCCGCTTGTGGATATGCCGACCGCAACATCTCCCTCTCTGCCCAAGGCCTCTAGCTGACGAGCAAAGACGATGTCAAACCCGTAATCATTTCCGATCGCGGTCAAAGAGGATGAGTTCACACTCAGAGCTAATGCCGGCAACGCCCTTCTTTCCTTCAGGAAACGGCCGGTGAATTCGGCAGCTAGATGCTGCGCATCCGCAGCGCTACCTCCATTTCCGAAGAAGAATACCTTTCCTCCCCGCTCAAGTGACTTAACTATTTGCATCGCGACTTGCATTACCAATCCCTGGAAGTGCTCATCCTTGAGCAAAGCTTCCTTGAGTTCGATGCTGCGCCCGATCCTGTCGCGTAGCAGGGCGCGCAGCGTGTCAGGGTTATTTTTGGGTTCCACAGTTTTCCCACCTTTGGCTTCCATTCGAATCAATCCTTGAATTTCTTAGGCACGTGCAACGTCCTGAGTGGTTCGATACAGCAAAAAGCAAAGACTTCTGAAGAGCTGCGAAGAAGCCCAGCGATGCATGGGAGTATTATCCCAGCCCAAGTGAAGTTGACGGCTGCGGAAGGAGCCATCCGGTTTTTGCCACCGGGTTAGGATCTGATTTATAACGACCGACAAGTTTTCATCCAACTTTGGAAAGCGCCCTCGCAGCAACACTGCCAAGTTGACGCACTCTGCATAATCATACAGTTCTCGCCGATATACCGTAAGGCGAGGAGCACGGGAAAATGGTTTTGGCACACCGTTTTCATCAAACAGATTCTTGGTGTAGTAATCGATTCCTCTCTCAATGGCCTTGGTACACCCCTGGTGACCGGTCAGTGCCTCAATCTTAGCAAGCGCCTTGAGCACAAAACAGGTATGAAAATGATCCACAAAATCTCTCGTTCCATCGGTGGCATAGCGCCATGAGCCGTTCGGGCTTTGGAACTCAAGCACAAAATTGAGATTTCTCTCCGCGACTTTTGCGTATTTTTCGTCTGAGAAATCGAACGCCGCACACGTCAGGAGAAACGCGCGATAGGCATTCGCATTCACGACACCCACGGAGTTTTCCGGGAACGGAGTATAAGAACACGAAGAGGCATTGTCAGAAGCTTTGAAGTCTTTATAGTCGAGAAGGCCATGCTGGGCGATCGATTGCATTATCTGACGCCATTTGGGGTTTTGGTCAAATTGATAAACTTCCCGAAAGGCTTCGTATACGTAGGGAACAGTGGTTATGAGCGGCGTTCCAGATACGATCGTGCCACGGACCGTTTCCCAGTTGAACGGGTAGCCCCAGCAGTAGTTTTCATACCCGGGACACCGT
>DASYOD010000037.1:0-20525 GCA_036008085.1 Terriglobales bacterium | reverse complement strand
GGAAGTCATGTGCTTGAAGTGGTAGTGATATTTCTTGGGCTCATCCGGTCCGGCTTTGCGCAACATGCGAATCGCGGTGGGGGATGTGTGGAAGATGTTCACGTCGAGGCGCTCGGCGATTCGCCAAGGCCTGCCGGCATCCGGATAGTTCGGCACCCCTTCGTAGATCACGCTAGTCGCGGCTAAAGCCAAAGGTCCATAAACGATATACGAATGGCCGGTGATCCAGCCGATGTCAGCCATGCACCAATACACATCAGTCGGATGAATGTCCTGAATATATTTCGAGGTGGCAGCCGCGTAAGCGAGATAGCCGCCAGTGCGGTGTTGGCATCCTTTAGGTTTGCCGGTAGTGCCACTGGTGTACATCAAAAACAGCGGAGCTTCTGCATCCACGGAGATGGGTTGCACCAATGCTCCCGCGAACTTTTGTAGCTCCTCATCGACAAAGTAGTCGCGGCCTTTGACCATAGGTGAAGCCGAGGCGTACTGACTGGTGTGTCTCCTCCAGACCAGAACCTTGTCGACCTTTTGGCCTTCCTGACCGGCGACGTCTAGCGCGATATCGGCGCCGGCTTTGTGGTCGATCATTTTGCCGTTACGATAGTAGCCATCGGCAGTGATTAAAACGCGGCTGCCGGAATCGGCGATCCGCCGTCCGCAAGCTTCTCCGCTGAAGCCGCCGAAGACCACCGAGTGAATGATTCCCAGTCGCGCGCAGGCCAGCATGGTAACGGGTAGTTCGGGAATCATCGGCATGTGAATGGTCACGCGATCGCCGGTTTTCAGACCGGCGAAATCACGCAGCAGCGCCGCCATCTCATTAACCCGCACGTATAACTCTTGATAGGTAACAACAACCGGCGCGGCGTCTTCAGGTTCCGGCACAAAAATCAGAGCACTTTTGTTCTTGTATTTGTCCAGGTGGCGATCGACGCAGTTGTAACAGGCGTTGAGTTTGCCGCCGACAAACCACTTCCAAAAAGGCGGATCGTTGGTATCAAGCGTGGTATGCCAGTACTGATCCCAACTCAGCAGGTCTGCATATTCGCGAAAACATTCCGGAAAATTCTTTTCGGAGAACCGCTCCATAATTGAGGGATCCGTCAGATTCGCCTGGCCAATAAACTTCGGGGAAGGATAGTAGTATTCTTCCTCACGCCAGTGGACAGCAATCTGCGACTCGTTCGTTTCTGCTACGGCTCTCTGTTTTTCCTCAATGGCAGGCATGTCAATTACTCCTGATTCTAAATTCTGCTGGCGGACGTTTTTCCCGCGGCCTCATCCCAGATGCGTACGCCGCGAGTTTCGCGCAGCAACAAGCTTCCGATAACAAACGTCATGCTGGCAACAATCATCGGATAATAAAGCCCAGCATAAATGTTACCGGTTGCCGCAACGGAGGACAGTCCAATCAACGGCAGCAATCCGCCAAATACGCCGTTGCCTATGTGATAAGGCAAAGAGAGCGATGTATACCGGATTTTTGCAGGGAAAGCCTCAATCAGATAAGCCGCGATCGGCCCGTAAACCAGGCATACGTATAAAACCTGCACGAATACCAGGAGAACCAACAGCGTGACATTTGGATCGGGGGCCTCCTTGGCTGCAACAAATGCGCCAGTCGCATCCGTGGTCATGGCCGTGAGAGCGATAGCGCCGGTCACCTTATTGCGTGTGGATTTCACAGTGACAACGTTGTTTCCCGCCGCTGCTTGCATGGCCTTATAAATCGGAATGTACGTCAGTACCCCAAGCAGGCATCCTGCCATCATTAGCTTCTTGCGTCCAATTCGATCTGACAGCGCGCCCACTACCGTAAAAAATGGCATCCCCAGCAGCAGTGCGATGGCGACTATGATGTTCGCTGTCTTCACATTGATTTTCAGAATCGTTTGCATGTAGAAGAGGGCGTAGAACTGCCCGGTATACCAGACAACGCCTTGCCCGGCTGTAGCGCCGAAAAGCGAGATAAGAACATTTTTCAGATTTGGCCACTTGGTGAATGCATCCTTGAGCGGTTGCGTGGAGGTCATTCCCGCGCTCTTGAGCCCCGCGAAGATCGGCGATTCCTTCATCTTCAGACGAATGTATAGAGAGATGAGCACAAGAATGATTGAAACAAGGAAGGGAATCCGCCAGCCATAAGCGGCGAAGTCTTCTTTCGACATTGCGTTTTGTGTAACCAGAATCACGATCAGGGAAACGAACAGTCCGAGCGTAGCCGTGATCTGGATGAAGCTGGTGTAGAAGCCACGCTTGTTGTCGGGAACGTGCTCGCCGACATACACGGCGGCGCCGCCGTATTCTCCGCCCAGCGCTAGCCCTTGTAGGACCCGAATCAAGATTAGAACCACGGGAGCGAACCAACCCGCCGTCTTGTACGACGGCATCAGGCCAATGGCGAAGGTCGAAAAACCCATGATCGAAAGTGTAACTAGAAATGCGTATTTGCGGCCCACCAGGTCGCCAATGCGTCCGAAAAACAGCGCCCCGAAAGGCCGTACCAGAAAGCCGACTGCAAAAGTAGCAAGATAGGCTACGTAGGCGAAAGTGTCATTGCCAGGAGGATAAAATTTCAACGCCAGTACGGCCGCGAGACTGCCGAAAATATAGAAGTCGTACCACTCGATCATGGTACCGACAGACGACGCCATAATTACTCGCCAAATACTGTATTCAGCGTTTCTCGTACCCGCCACCTGCGCAGCAATCGCCATAGTCTCCTCCTGAAGAGCTCAGGAATTGTTATCCTGATGCCCTATTTCCAGCGGATTTCGGACCGTTCGGATTGTACGTAGTGCCCGTAGACTAGCTCGCCCCCGTTGAACACTGGCAGGGTAACGCCATCTACCGTTTCTGTCCAGCAGACAGTATGTGCGGGCACGCTGGCCGCAAAAAAGCGCAACCGCTGACCATTCGATCCGGCGTAGCTTATGCGGGTTTGACACCAGATGCTGTGATCTGCATCACCGCTCTTAGTTCGGAGCAACCGATCTGCTCGTCAGTTAAGATGCGATGGAGCTTGCCGCACAAAATCGATCTGACGGAGAGCAGCAAATGGCCGCCGCTGCGCGGTGAACTCATGGCCTCGTCCAAGCTGGCTTGCTCGTAGTCGAGAACGCCGAAATTACATTGCAGGGAGCTCCGAAAGAACTGGTCGGAAACGAGCAGATTCGGGCTGCTTACTTGGGCTTGTAGCTCGATATCAATAAGTGGGGCGGCACAAGGCCGCCCCGATGAAATACATCGTATTACTTACCAGGTCCAGGCACTTACCTCGTCCACATATTCCGTGTAACCAGCACCAGTGCTGTTTCCGTCTAATTGGAATTGCACCGTGAAGTTATCACCGTAGCTGGTGGACCCGGCGTTCATCGTTGCATCGATGTTGTGTTGTTGATTGTCGATTTGCATCGCACTATAAACGTAAGTGTTGTTGTTGTGATTAATGGTTCCGTACCACTTCAGTGTGTGCCAACTACCAGTGGACAGCGAGCAAGCGACACTTGTGTTCACCCACGAGCCCGTGTTTGGATTCCAGTACTGCCAGACTTTCGAAGATCCCAAAATATTGCATTGGGTTCCAAAGTAGAAGCTCTTGCCTCCATCCCACACCGGGAAGTCAAATTCCAGTGCTTGCGAACTCGCACCCGAGTTGACCTGGAAGCTCCATTGCACTTCAAAGTTCGAAGCTGAATCCTGCTGACCAAGATGGTGGTACCAGAGGATTCCCCAATAGTCGCCGTTCTTAGGCACATCATTTCCAGTCGCGTATGCGGCCAGTGCATTCCCGTCCAGCGAGGGACTTGCAGTATCTGTAAGGGAGAAAGACGTCGGCGGATAGCTGGCGCAGCCAGTCGTGTCGCAGTAGCTCCAATCCGACAGCGGCAGATCGTCAAGATTCAGGAACTGATTCGCGGTCGAAGGCGGCATCGGAATCAGTCCTCCACCGATAACGTCCACAGAAATACTTGCGTAACCATCGGCGGAGCCCGACCAGCACTTGGCTTGGATGGCGTGCGTTCCAACGCTAGCCTGCACAAGGATATCGAGCGAGTTGGAGCTCGAGGTGTTGCGATAATACGGCGTTGGATTTCCGTCGATGTAAACATCCCAGCCTGTGATTGTCCCTGTAGATGAGCAAGTGGCTTGCAACGTAAACGGCCAATCCAGCGAGGCATTGTTGTAGGGTTGAAGTATGGTCACGCTAGGATTGCTGGCAAAACAGGTGCAGCAAAGCGCAAAAATTACTACAGCAAATGCAAACAACTTCATGATCGAAAACTCCTTTTCAAGATTGGTTGAACGGTTATCGGTTTACTGCGGGAGCGGCCGCTTGCAGCAGGACTTTGTCTCCGCTACGATGACAAGTTTTTTCGGAAGGGTTTTCTAAGAAAAAGTGCGCGAGATGAGAATTAACAACGTGTCCAAGGTTTGGACTCAATTTACGGTGAAAAGCGTACAAATAAATCAGGCTTTCGCGTAGCGCCCGTTCTAATCACTGTATGCGTACGTATCAGAAGTCAGCCGGCCGTGAGGTTACTGTGCGGCGAATTTGGACGCCGTTTCACCTTTAATTCAAACCGCTCCTCGCGGGCATGTCCCTATTTCATAGGCGGCAAATACGGAATATAGCGGGCAAAGAACCAGCACAGAAAAAAGACCACCGGAATGTGTACCATCAACTGCAGCACTCCGTATCCGACAATGTCTCTCGCCTTCAGTTTCAAAATGCCCAGCAGCGGCAGCATCCAGAAGGGGTTGACGAGATTGGGCAACGCTTCCGACGCGTTGTAGATTTGCACCACCCATCCCAGATGCACCTGATGAAGATTCGCAGCCTGCAGCACGTATGGCGCTTCGATTACCCACTTGCTGCCGCCCGACGGAATGAAAATTCCCAGCACCGCGGAATAAACCGCTACCAGCAATGGATAGGTGTTATGCGTGCTGACGGAGGCGAAGAGCTTGGCCAGAGCATCTGCGATTCCAGTTCCAACAATCATTCCGAAGATCACGGCATAAAACGGAAACTGAATTAACACTCCGCCCGTGGCAGGAACGCATTCCGCAACCGCGCGCATGAATCGCTTGGGACGCCAATGCAATAAAAGTCCAACCGTAATGAACATGAGGTTGTAAGTGTTGAGATCAAGCGCGGCCAGTGCGCCTTGCGGTGAAGTTCGGAACACGTCCGCCAGGTACCAGCACAAAAGCGCAGCGACCAGAATTGTGAGCAGCGGACTGTACTCCAACCATTCTCCAGGTTTCGTTTTTGGCTCGAGACTGGAGCGAATCGGTTCGTACTTGATGCCGTAGGATTCCGCGGTTCTGGCGTTCTCAGGCGATGGCGTAGACGCGTACGCGATCAGCATCGACAGCACTATCAGGATCACGGTCGTCGAGATGCTCTGCCACAAGAACAAAGTTTGAGTAAGGGGGATGAGGCCGCTGATGTTAAATAAGGTTGGCGGCAGGGCGGATTTCGTCGCCATCAGCATCGCGGCGGATGAAGACAATCCCATCGCCCAGACTGCTCCCAACCCGAGATACGCAGCGGCGCCTGCGGCGCGGTAGTCCATGCCTTTGACGCGATGCGCGAGTTCTCGAGCAAACAGTCCGCTGAAAATCAGGCTCAGGCCCCACGAGATCAGCGATGTCAGCATGGAAAAGAGCGCGATCATTGCCACTGCGCCCCGCGGCGTTTTTGGAATTCCGGCTAAGGCTTGAATAGCGCGGTACACAATCGGCGTCGAAGCGACGACATAGCCGCCGATGATAATCATCACCATTTGCATGGTGAACGGAACCAGAGCCCAGAAGTTCTTTCCGCCCTGGATGGCCAGTTTGCTGGCAGGTTGATGAAGCAAGAGTCCGACCACGAAGACCACGACGATTCCGATCAGCGCGAAAATCAGAGGATCAGGAAACCAACGTTCACTCCAGTTGGCAAGGCTCAGACCAAAGCGGACAAGGGATTGTTCCTGAGTAACAGCGGCCTTCTCTGGTGCCATGTGCATACGCGATCCTTTCGGTTCGGCAGCAACTGTCTTTGCCGGGCTTGCCGGATATGCGGGACATTGTAGCGCGTGTTGTAAGTAAAGAAGGTGATTGTGTTGGTATTCGATTCTTTGTCGGGTAAGGGCCTGTCTTCGTCAAAACGACGAATTTATTCAGGGCGGAAGAGGGGCGCAATTCTTGTTCGCCACAGGGAAGCCGCGATTTCAAGGGGGAAGAAAAGGATGGCCATGAATAAGGGGACCAGCCCAACTGAAAATAGAAACACGACTGCTAAGAACGTGCAGAGGACAATACTACGGTGCGTGATAGCGAAATAAACGAGAAAAGAGAACAGGGCTAGCGCTATGAAAACTATGACCGCCAACCAAACGTCCACCAAGCGATGTCGTTGCTCCCAGTCGCTTAGGTTGTCCCATTCGACAGCCCCTGAAAGGTATTTCTGACCACAGGGGCAGACGTATCTTGACGGGCCAAGTGGCCTTGATACATGCGCACGGCCGCAATGAAGGTGGGCAGTTATATCTCTACCGCAGTTATCGCAAAGATATACATCGGCGGGCTCTGGAAATTCGCTCGCACGGAGTTCCTTGTTTGGAAGCTGTATTGGGTAGAGATTCAGCGTTTCCATAGAGAACCGCCGCACGGACTAAGGAATAATTGTATCGAACTTCTGGCGGTTTACTGTGGAATTGCGGTCACACCACCAATTCTTCAGTCGGTGATCGGGTGTGCGTCCACCGCCTCTTTCTTCTACCGTCCATGCCCTGAAATAATTGTGCCCGCTTCCGCAATAGGTGTACGATGCCGTCAAACAGGCCAGCAGAATTGGCCAAGACTTCGTTTGTTTGGAGCGAGGCATGAATACTTTCCCGGTTTTGTTGGGTGCGCTGTGCGTGTATGCGATTGCCTATCGCTATTACAGTGCGTTCATTGCGGCGAAAGCTCTGGCGCTGGACGATCGGCGCACCACCCCCGCGCACGCTTATCCTGATGGACACAATTACGTCGCTTCTCCGAAGTGGGTGCTCTTCGGACATCACTTCGCGGCGATCGCGGGAGCCGGACCGCTGGTCGGGCCGACTCTGGCCGCGCAGTTTGGCTTCGCGCCGGGCTTTCTCTGGATTCTGATTGGCGGCGTGCTTGCGGGCTGCGTGCAGGACTTCACCGTGCTGGTGGCTTCGGTGCGCCATCGCGGCCGATCGCTGGCGGATATTGCCCGGACTGAAATCAGTTCCTTTGCCGGCCTGGTGACGATGGTTGCGGTCCTCTTTATTCTTCTGGTTACGCTGGCCGGTCTCGGCATCGTGGTAGTCAACGCACTCTCCAATAGCCCATGGGGCGTTTTCACCATCGGCATGACGATTCCCATCGCAGTCATCATGGGATTGTGGATGTTTAAGAGCCACGCGGGACAGATTACCGTTACCGGCCCGAGTATCTTTGGAGTTGTTCTACTGATTGGGAGCGTAATGGCCGGACACTGGGTCGCTCAGAGTGGTGCGGCCTTAGCGCTTACCTTCACGCCCCACCAAATCACGATTCTCATGGCCATCTACGGGCTGGTGGCATCGGTTCTTCCGGTCTGGCTGGTCCTCGAGCCGCGCGACTATCTTTCTACCTACGTCAAACTGGGCACGATTATCGTGCTGGTCGTCGGAGTTTTCGTAGTTCATCCCAACATTCAATTTCCCAATTTCACGCCGTTTACTCACGGTGGCGGCCCCATCATTAAAGGACCTCTGTTCCCGTTTCTTTTCGTGACCATCGCGTGCGGAGCAATTTCCGGTTTTCACTCGCTGGTTTCATCGGGCACCACGCCCAAAATGCTGGACAAAGAAACGGACGCCCGTTTCATTGGATATGGCGCCATGGTTTGCGAATCCATCGTGGGCATTCTGGCTCTGATCGCGGCCTGCTCACTGGCTCCGGGCGACTACTTTGGCATCAACACCACGCCGGCCGTCTTCAGCCACCTGGGCATGAGCACAGTCAACCTCGATATGTTTTCTCGCGAAGTTGGAGAGAAGTTGGCCGGTCGGACGGGCGGCGCGGTCTCGCTGGCAATCGGTATGGCAACAATCTTCCGCGGCTTGCCGGGGATGGCTCGTCTGATGGGCTACTGGTATCACTACGCGATTATGTTCGAAGCGCTTTTCATCTTGACTACTGTGGACACGGGGACGCGCGTCGCCCGCTATGTTCTGCAGGAACTCCTGGGAAAAGTGCACAAGCCTTTCGGCAATAATGCGTGGCTGCCGGGAAATCTGATCACAAGCTCTATAGTGGTTTTGGGCTGGGGATACCTCATTTACACCGGAAATATTTCCACGCTATGGCCGTTGTTCGGGACCGGAAACCAGTTGCTGGCGACGATTGCGCTGGCGGTGACGACCACCTTCCTTATAAACATGGGCAAACAAAAATACGCATGGATCACGGCGGTACCGATGTGCTTTGTGGGAGTCACGACGCTTACCGCGGGAGTGATGGGTATCAAGAATATTTTCTGGCCGTTGACCTCCAAGCCCGGGCAAGGTTTTACCGGTTACCTGGATACGATACTGATGATCATCTTTATCGCCGGCGTAGTGCTGGTCGTAGCAGATGCGGTACGACGCTGGATTCTGGTGGCTAAAGGCGCTCCCGCGCCGCTGGAAGCTTTCGGGCCTCCGCTCACTGTCGAAGGCGAAGTGAAGATGGGTTGCTGTTAAGCGTAATTTATCGCTCGCGCTGAAAGCGGTACCGGCCGCGATGCTCGCGAGCAATGCTTTCTGCAACCTTAAGAAACGCTCTGGCTGCATGAGAGAGGCTCGCAGACTTGCGATAAATTAAACGCAGTTTGCGATGCAGGCGAAGTTCGCGAACTGGAATGCGGATGAGCTCTCCGCGCGCAAGTTCGCTCTCCACACTAATCTCGGGTACTAATGCCACGCCGTTGCCCATGGCTACAAAACGCTTGATTGCCTGAAGGGTGGGCAGTTCAATGTCCATGTGCAATGGAGTCTTGTGTTGCTGAAACGCACGAATCACCTTTTCCCGGTATGGAGAGGCTACGTTGTGCGCCACAAACGATTCCGCACCAAGTTGCCGGATGCTCACCTGATGCGTCGTCGCAAGAGGATGGCTTGGGGGAACCACGAAGATCAACTCGTCGAGGTAAACAACTACAGAATGTAGCAAGGGTTCTTGCGGATCGTAGCTCAACACTCCCAGTTCGGAATTGTGACGCAGCACTTCACCCGGAATGTGGCCGCCGAGGGAGCGGTTCACAGTTATTCTAATCATCGAGTGCAGGCGGCGGTATTCCGCCAGAACCGGGAGCAGGTAAAGTGCGGTGAATTCATTGGCCGCGATCGAAAGCTTTCCTGTGTGCAATTCTTTCAGCTCAACCAACGCTGCATGGGCGTCGCCGCGCAGATTCAGCAGTCGCTCTGAATATGCCCGCAGCACATGACCTGCATCAGTCAGCAGTCCATCTCGTGAAGAGCGGTCAAAAAGCGGCTCGCCAATCTCCTCTTCCAGTTTGTGTATGGACTGGCTGACCGCCGACTGTGTCCGGTGAAGCTTCTCCGCCGCCCGCGAGAATTTCTTTTCGCGCGCCACCGCAAGAAAAACCTCCAATTGGGCTAACTCCATGTGTGCGTGCCTTCTTAATTGAAATTGTGCGAATGATTAGCTTGGCTACTATTGTAAGTATATCTAATCATACTGTAAACATTATAAGCTTTGCTTATTCGTTCGGTCCACCTAGCATAAATGTTCAAAGACCTGAGGAGGAACTGGCGATGGAACTGAAGCGCATACGTATTTTCGATACCACGCTGCGGGATGGAGAACAGTCCCCTGGGTGCAGCATGAACGTGCGGGAGAAGCTGCGCTTGGCTCATCAGCTTGATCGTCTTGGTGTTGATGTCATCGAGGCCGGTTTTCCGATAGCATCGGACGGAGATTTTGCTGCCGTGCAAGCGATCGCGGCGGCGGTTCGTCGCCCCATCATCGCGGGCCTTGCCCGCGCTTCTTCGGCCGATATCGAACGCGCGTGGCAAGCCCTGCGCGATGCTAAACATCCGCGTATTCATATTTTCTTGGCGACTTCAGATATCCATCTCAAATACAAATTGCGAATCTCGCGCCAGCAATGTTTGGATCAAGCCGCTGAGGCCGTGCGTCTGGCAAAGACTTTTTGTGAAGATGTGGAATTCTCCCCCGAGGACGCCACTCGAAGTGATCGTCAGTTTTTGTGTGATGTGCTGGCTGCCGTGGTCGAGGCTGGCGCCACTACGCTCAACATACCCGACACAGTCGGCTACACCACGCCCGTGGAGTTTGGGGAATTAATTCTAACTATTCGAGAAAAAGTTTGCGCCAGCCCTGACGTCACAATTTCAGCGCACTGCCACAACGACCTCGGATTAGCCGTTGCGAATTCGCTCGCTGCCGTTGCCGCGGGAGCGGGGCAGGTCGAGTGCACGATCAATGGAATTGGGGAGCGCGCAGGGAATGCGGCACTGGAAGAAATTGTCATGGCCATGCGGGTTCGCCCTGACCAGTTGGCCTATGAAACCGGAGTTGCGACCGAGCACCTTTATGCCACCAGCCAGATGTTGAGCGAGATCACCGGAGTTGCAGTGCAGCCTAATAAAGCAATTATCGGACGCAACGCCTTCGCGCACGAGGCTGGCATTCATCAGGACGGAATGTTGAAAAATCCTCTCACTTACGAAATCATGACGCCACAATCGGTCGGAGTGCCGGACTCGACGATGGTTCTGGGCAAGCATTCCGGACGGCACGCGCTTGGGCTCCGCTGTGAACAATTAGGTTTTCAGTTCGATCGCCAGCAGCTCGATAAGATCTACCGAGCCTTCATCGTTCTCGCTGATCAGATCAAACACGTCGAAGATCATCATCTATTGAAATTGATAAACAAAGAGCACGATGCAGCGCCAGCGCCCACGGAAGTCGCGATCGCTGCCGTGGCGAGCGCAGGATCAAGCAAGAACGTCGAGCAACCACGAGCAACGTTTGCGGTTCCGATTGCTATTCCCTATGACTTCAACGTCTCCGCATTAAAACTGCACGCCGCAGAATCCCACGGTGAGCAGGAAGATTATTTCTGGGGAGTGTAAGCCGGATACAATAAACCTTCATGTTGCTGAACATCACTGTTCTTCCTGGAGACGGCATTGGCCCGGAGGTGACGGCCGAGGCGGTGCGCGTGCTGGAAAGCGTCGCTAAGACTTTTGGGCACAAGTTAAGTTTCACATACAAACCTGTTGGCGGCGCGGGGGTGCAGAACAGTAACGATCCACTGCCCGCAGACACGTTGGAAGCTTGCGTGAACTCGGACGCGGTTTTGCTGGGAGCCGTGGGGGGGCCGGCATTTGATGCGTTGCCCGCGAACCTGCGGCCTGAATCCGGATTGCTGAGCCTACGCAGCGGATTGAAAGCTTTCGCGAATCTGCGCCCGGCTGTCTGCCTTCCGGGATTGGAAAACTGCTCGCCCCTTCGCAATGAGGTCGTGCGAGGCGCGGATGTCCTCATTGTGCGCGAACTTTTGGGAGGGATTTATTTCGGAAAGCCCAGGTCGACTCAAGGTGCAAAGGGCGATCGCTGCGCAGTCGACACCATGTGTTACCGCGAATCAGAAATCGAGCGCATTGCGCACATTGCGTTTGAGCTCGCCCGCTCTCGCCGGCGCCAGGTTACTTCAGTTGACAAAGCCAATGTGCTGGACTGCTCGAGGCTCTGGCGCGACGTTGTGACGCGCGTAGCGGTGCAATATTCAGACGTGGAGCTCCGGCATATGTACGTGGATTCGGCTGCAATGGCACTGGTTTCGCGTCCCACAAGCTTCGATGTGCTGCTTACAGAAAACATGTTCGGCGACATTCTTTCCGACCAAGCCGGCGCGATTGTGGGCTCCATCGGAATGCTCGGATCGGCGAGTTTGGGAGGCCGCGTAGGACTATATGAGCCGGTGCATGGCTCGGCTCCCGATATTGCGGGAAAGGAAATTGCCAATCCTCTCGGCGCCATTTTTTCTACCTCGATGATGTTGCGGTATTCGTTTAAATTGCCAAATGAAGCCGATTGCATCGAGCGAAGCGTTCGATCCGTGCTCGCTGACGGATATCGCTCGGCTGACATTGCCGGCGACTCGTGCTCTGTTCTAGGCACGGCCGAGATGGGCGCAAGAGTTGCTGCACAAGTCGAGCAAGAGGCTGCGATGCGCGAGACTCTCGCTGCACGTTATCCATGAGTGAAAAACGCACATTATTGGACAAAATCTGGGACGCGCATATTGTTTGTGCTCCTGCCAGACAGCTTCCGCTTCTGTACATCGATTTGCATCTCGTCCACGAGGTGACGTCGCCGCAGGCTTTTGACGGTTTGCGTGCCACAAAACGTCGCGTGCGCCAGCCGAATCGGACAGTTGCAACTGTCGATCACAATATTCCGACTGAGCCGCGAGGCACCCCCATTACCGATCACGTTGCCGCGCGGCAGATTGAGGCGCTGCAGCAAAATTGTCGCGAATTCGAAATCCCTCTTTTCGATATGCACTCACCCGACCAGGGAATCGTGCACGTGATTGGCCCGGAATTGGGGCTCACGCAGCCGGGCATGACGATTGTGTGCGGCGACAGCCACACCAGCACCCACGGGGCATTTGGTGCGCTCGCCTTTGGCATTGGAACGTCGGAGGTCGAGCATGTGCTCGCCACTCAATGTCTGCCGCAGCGCAAACCAAGAACCATGCTGATTGAAGTTAGTGGCGAGCTTGCAGAAGGGGTCAGCGCCAAAGATCTTGCGCTCGGAGTCATCGCGCAAATCGGCACAGATGGCGCGTCTGGCCATGTGATCGAGTACAGCGGTCCGGCTGTGCGCGCGCTTTCTATGGAAGGGCGCATGACCCTGTGCAACATGAGCATCGAAGCTGGTGCCCGCGCTGCTCTCATCGCGCCCGATGAGACGACGTTTGCCTATCTCGAGGGCCGCCGCTTTGCTCCGGCTGATTGGCAACACGCGGTCTCAAGTTGGAGATCTCTAGCCTCCGACCCGGACGCGCAATACGATTCGGTTGTGGGCATCGACGCCGCTAAACTTGCACCGTTTGTGACCTGGGGAACGAATCCAGGAATGGTCGCGCCGGTTGATGGGTCCATACCGGAGGTGAACAACTCAAAAAACGGCGACCGCGTCCTCATCGAACGCATGCTGGAATACATGGGCCTGAAACCGGGAATGCAAATCGAAAATATTTCTGTGGACCGCGTTTTTATCGGCTCGTGTACTAACTCCCGTCTTGAAGATCTGCGCGCCGCAGCTCGGGTGGCTAAAGGATATCGTGTGTCTCCCACTGTTCGCGCCATGATTGTTCCCGGTTCTCAGGCGGTGAAGCGTGCCGCCGAGCGGGAGGGATTGGACCAAATCTTTCAAGCCGCAGGATTCGAGTGGCGCGAATCGGGCTGTTCGATGTGCCTGGGGATGAATCCTGACATACTGCAACCCGGTGAACGCTGCGCATCAACCAGCAATCGAAACTTTGAAGGACGCCAGGGTCGGGGCGGACGCACGCATCTGGTGAGTCCGGCAATGGCGGCGGCGGCGGCCATCGTCGGACATTTTACCGATATTCGCAATTGGCATTTTCACTGACGCTGAAGTTGAGCGACAAAAACTATGGAACCGTTTCGAGTTCATAGCGGCCGTGTAGCGCCGCTTTACCGCGCGAATGTCGATACCGATCAGATCATTCCAAAGCAGTTTCTTAAGCGGATTGAGCGCAGCGGTTTCGGCAAGTTTCTTTTCTTCGACTGGCGTCGCGGTGCTGATGGTCAGCCTGAGCCGTCATTCGTTCTGAACGATTCTCGCTACGTGGGAGCGAGCATTCTGCTTGCGGGAAAGAATTTTGGTTGTGGATCGTCCCGCGAACACGCTGTCTGGGCTTTGCAGGATTTCGGCTTTCGCGTGGTCATCGCTTCCTCATTCGCAGATATCTTTGCCAACAATTGCGTGAACAACGGCGTGCTCACCGTAACCCTCAATGAAGACCAGTGTGCAGAGATTGCGCGCAGGGCCGCCGAATTTTCAGATTACGCCCTTACCGTGAGCCTTGAGGATTGCCAACTCCGCGATGAGCACGGTCTGTCAGCATCATTCTCGGTTGACGAATTCAGTCGCCACTGCCTGCTCCACGGGCTGGATCATATCGGACTGACGTTGCAGCACGAGTCCGAAATATCCGCTTACGAGGCCCGACATTCTGCGCAGACTCCTCCGTTGCCCCAAGACTGATCCTCCCGCCTACTTGTCGGAACTCAGTGGCCTCGAGCCAGGCCCGGCAATCTTTCAATAAAATAAAGGGATCGAGACTTGTTATGCGCTTGACACTGGGGGTATACTTCCGACATCGACTGGTCCACTTATCGTACCACTGCCATGTCAATGACTTTTAAACCCGACTTCGAAACGGTTCGGCGGAGCCGAGTCTATGAAGAGGTCGCAAAGCAGATCGAACGTCTAATCTTAAAAAAACTGCAACCTGGCGACAAACTCCCATCCGAGCGTGATCTGGCAGAGATGCTTCGGGTGAGCCGCGGTTCCATTCGAGATGCAATTCGAACTTTAGAACTTTTGGGCGTCGTCGAGACGCGCCAGGGTGCGGGCACGTTAGTTCGCGAAATCTCCGTCGAATCGTTGGTCAACCCTTTCGCAAATGTTCTGCAAAAACGCAAAGACTTGGTGAGCGAACTTTTGGATTTTCGCAAGATGCTGGAGCCCCCGCTTGCAGCTCGCGCGGCTACGCACGTATCTGCTGATGAAATTGCCGAGATGGAAGAGATTCTGCATCGGCAAGAAGAGAAGCAAGGTCTTGGCGATGCCGCCGTCGCTGAGGACACCGAATTTCACTACAGCATTGCGCTTGCTTCCGACAATAGCGTGGTCCTGAAGGTGATCGATGTGCTCATGGACCTTTTGCGCGACACCCGGGCGCGATCTCTACAGGTGGAAGGACGTCCGCAAAAATCACTTTCGGGTCACAAGCGTATCCTGGCGGCCATCAAGCGTCACGATGCAGAAGCGGCCAAATCGGCCATGTACAGGCATCTGGAAGATGTGGAAGAAATTGTTTTAAACAAGTTTTAGAAATTCGTTACTTTCCGCGATTGCAATTGTGTGGGGAAAGCGATCGCGTCTGGATGTACGCAATCATTTTCGTGCTGCGCAGGTATAAGCCGCCGAAGCTGATCTGGGGATCGCTAGTTGACTGACCTTAGAAATGACGAAAGCAGTGCGGTCGCCCCGCCTCGCGATGAGAGTCGCGTGGAGAAGCAAGCGAGCATACGGTCAATCGACCCAATGAAAGACAGCTCGCAATCATCTATATCTTCGATTCTCACGCTACGAGTCACGGAGGCCCGCGTCGAGGATGTCGGCCGCGCGCTCGCGCGCTTATCGCCAAGCGATCTGCAGCGCGTGGGTGCGAAGCCCGGCGATGTGCTGAAGATCACCGGTAGCGCCACCGCAGTTGGACGCGCCGAGGTTTCCGCTGAAGCCTATGACGGCATGATCCAGATCGACGGCACCGTTCGCAGTAATTGCGGCGCTGGCTTGCAGGAGCAAGTCACCGTAACCCGAGTCGACAGCGAACAGGCAGTAGCAGTGCGCCTGACGCCATTGTGGATTGGAGCTGCGCCCGCAACCATCGCGCCCGACCGAATGCTCGAGGATCTGGAAGGCGTTCCGGTTATCGCGGGCGCAGTTGTGCGTGTTCCGACTTTCGCGAAGGCGGTGAACTTCCAGGTTGTACGCACCATTCCTTCGGGTCCGGTAGTGATTGGAAAGCGCACAGACATCCGAGTCGTCGAGAGCGACCAAACCGCGGCACGCGCCCCGTCTGTGTCCTATGAAGATATTGGTGGGCTTGAGCGTGAAGTTGCGCGAGTGCGCGAGATGGTCGAATTGCCGCTGAAATATTCGCGTATCTTCGAGCGGCTGGGAATTCTTGCACCAAAAGGCGTGCTTCTGTACGGTCCACCGGGTACAGGCAAGACCCTGCTGGCCCGCGCCGTGGCGGCCGAAAGCCGCGTCCACTTCATTCATCTGAACGGACCGGAGATCATGCGGAAGTTTTATGGCGAGAGTGAGGCCAAGCTGCGAGAAGTCTTTGAGGAAGCGGCACGTCACGCCCCAGCGATTCTCTTCATCGATGAAATTGACGCGGTAGCTCCGAAACGAACCGAAGTTGTTGGTGAGGTTGAAAAGCGAGTGGTCGCCCAGCTACTCAGTCTGATGGATGGATTTGTCGCGCGCGGTCAGGTCATTGTTATCGGTGCTACCAACATTCCTGAGGTGCTTGATCCGGCGTTGCGGCGTCCGGGCCGCTTTGATCGCGAAATTGAAATTGGTGTTCCAAACACCCAAGCGCGTCTGCAAATTCTGAGAATTCACACG
Source organism: Terriglobales bacterium (assembly GCA_036008085.1). Taxonomy (GTDB): domain Bacteria; phylum Acidobacteriota; class Terriglobia; order Terriglobales; family Acidobacteriaceae; genus JABDBE01. The sequence continues at coordinate 4,040 of DASYOD010000037.1, read as the reverse complement.
CGAGCTATGCCGCTCGCGTCCGATGTCGATCTCCGTGAGGTTGCCGAGCATTCTCATGGTTTTGTCGGCGCTGACTTGGAAGCGCTGGGACAGGAAGTCGGCATGATCGCATTGCGCCGCTTTCTTTCAAGCGTGCCCGTTGAAGCGGATCGCGCGGCATCCGCAGAATTGGTTGACTTGCAAGTTACGCGCGACGATTTTCTCGCCGGGTTGAAAGAAGTGGAACCCAGCGCTACTCGTGAATTCTTTATTGAGAAAAGCACCTCGACCTTTGCATCTCTGGGAGGTCTCGACGAGGTGAAACGATTGCTCGATGGCGTGATCGAGCACTCGCACATGCGTGACGAAATTTATGAGCAGGTCGGTCTCGCGCCCCCGCGAGGCATCCTGCTGACCGGACCATCCGGCACCGGCAAAACTGCAATGGCGCGCGCTCTTTCCGGTGAAAAACAGATTCCGCTCATTGCCATCGATGGTCCTCAGCTCTATTCGAAATGGTTGGGGGAATCGGAGCGGGCTTTGCGCGAGGTTTTTAAAAAGGCGCGGCGGGCAGCTCCCTGCATTCTGTTCTTTGACACGATTGATGCCATAGCGCCCAGGTTCGGAGCCGATCAGTTCGGTACCGACATCTATCAAAGAATTCTTAGCCAGCTTTTACGCGAGATCGACAATCTGCGCGACGTGAAAGGCGTCATCCTGTTGGCCGCGACCAATCGTCCCGAACGCATCGAGCCTGCTCTGCTGCGCAGCGGACGGTTCGACTACATCCTCGCGTTGACCAAGCCAGACGCGACGGATCGCGCGGCCATTATGCGTCTTTGCTGTAGGCGTGTACCATTGGCATCCGACATCGACTTTGACGACTTCGCGGTTCGGACGGAAGGATTTACCGGCGCCGATATAGAAAGTTTGTGCAAGAAGGCTACCTTAAACGCGATCGCCGAATTTCAAAACGGCATTCGTGTTAAACCATTTGTGGTTTTGCGAAACGATTTCCTGACAGTGTTGGAATCCGGACGTAAAACTCCGGAGCAATTGGAAAGTAATACCAGCGAGGATTGATTTATGAGCTATACCGAACTGACTGTTTGGACGCGTGGCATCATCATGGACAAAGAAGGCCGCGACATCGTTAACTCCATCTCGGCCTCCGCCCGCATTGAGGGAAAGTACGCGCAGGCGATGGAGAATTACGTCGATAATCCTGATCGCACCAATTGCCCGACACGCAAATATTGCCGGGTGAGCGACAACGTGCTCGAGAACGAACTTACTTACGAGAACGAACATCCCAACATCGTTGTGCTGGTCGAAGGCACGATGGTCAAAGGCTGGGACTACATGCGCGGTATGCCTCCTGGCGGAACGCTGGTTATCAATACGCACTACACACCGGATTACATGATTCGTTTTGTGCCCGGTGCCGAACGGCTGGCACAGCTCGTCTGCGTGGACGCCGCAAAAATTGCCGACCACAAATGGCTTTACTATCGCTTGGGTGAGTTGGGTCTCGATCGGCTGTCGACCGAGGGTGCTGCCGAGCGGAACAAATCAATCGCACCGGATATTGCCGCGCCGCTGATCGCGGCCGTGGTCAAGACCACGGGCATCGTCAAAATGAAAACCATCGAGCCCATGATTGCGAATAAGCACGCATTCGAAGTAGCACTCAACGAGTTGCATATTATGCCGCTGAACCCAGTGGCCGTGTAGGAGAGGATTAATTCATGTCGACTAAAGACACACATATTCCCGAATGGCTTACCGTCCCGTTCGCCGGTATTACTCCCGCGCCCTCGCAGGAAAAGGGTCAAGACCTGTTTCCTACCGGCAACTGGCGCTCGATCCGCCCCGTTTACCGTGACAAGTTGCCACCCTGCAACAATGCTTGTGGCACCAACGAAAAAATTCAGGGCTATCTCGACCTGGTGAAGCGCGGCAAATATCTGGACGCCTATGCGCTCATTAAAGAGGACATGCCATTTCCCTCGGTCACAGGACGCGTTTGTTACCACCCGTGCGAGCAGGCCTGCAATCGCGGAAAGTATGACGAGGCGATTTCGATTCGCGCCGTCGAACGCTTCCTCGGCGATCTCGGACAGGCACTGACGAACGACGTGGTCAAGCCAGGGAAGCCGAACGGCAAGAAGGTTGCTGTCGTGGGTTCTGGTCCCGCGGGTCATAGCGCGGCCTATCAATTGGCGCGCCTCGGCTACAAAGTGACGATCCTCGAAAAATCTCCGAAAGCTGGCGGACTTAATCGCGGCGGCATTCCTGACTGGGTTCTTCCGCAAAACATCCTTGATCGCGAAATCGAGCGGCTCGAACAGCTCGGCGTCGAGATCAAGACTGGCGTAGAAGTCGGCAAAGATGTGAGCTGGGACGATCTGAAAAAGAACTACGACGCTTGCGTATTGGCTGTCGGCCTCATTGAGCCGAACAGCGTGAAGGCTGAAGGCGAAGACAAAAAAGGAGTCCATTATGGACTTCCTTTCCTGCGCGACATCGGCATGGGTACCTCGAAGGTGAAGCTGGGTGCCCGCGTAGCCGTAATCGGCGGCGGAAATACGGCCATCGATTGCGCTCGCGAAGCCCTGCGTCAAGGTGCTGCAGAAGTGACCATGATTACGGTCGAAGGCAATAAGAACGAAATGCCCGCTTCCCCCGAAGATCTGCACGACATGCTCGAAGAAGGTGTGGAGCTGATGCACGGCCGTGCTGTAACCGCCGTGCTCGGCAACGGTAAAGTCGAAGCTTTGCAACTGCACAAGGCGCGCTTTCAGGGAGCCATTAACGCGTCTCCCATCACCGTGGATCGCGAAGCTCCGTCCGAACGGTTCGCCGCCGACAACGTCATCATCGCCATTGGACAGCGCGCGTCTCTCAACTGGCTGCCTGCCGAGTTCAAGAACGAACGTGGCACCATCAAAATGGACAAGTTCGGCCGCCTCGGAGATACCAACTTTTTCGCCGCGGGCGATATTGCCCAAGTCGGTTCAGGTCAGCCACTAATGGTTGTCAACGCAGTCGGCGATGGCAAGCGTGTTGCTTTCAATCTCGACAAAGTGATGCGCGGAGAAAAATTGCAACCGCGCACCATTCCGGTCGACGTCATCTTTGATCTGAATCGCATGAACATGACGTACTTCCCGCATTTCCCCCGCGTCCAGCAGGAAATGCTGCCGACCAAGACCAGAACGAAAACGCAGGACGAAGTGATTCAAGCATTCACTGAAGAGCAAGCGGTTGAAGAGGCAAATCGATGCTTCAGTTGCGGCACTTGCAACGCCTGCGACAACTGCTACTTGGTCTGTCCTGAGCCTTGTATCGCACGCCCGGAGCGGTCGAACGGCATGTACAAGATTCTGGTCGACTACTGCAAAGGTTGCCGCGTGTGCATTGAAGAATGTCCGACAGGATGTCTCGAAGGCGTGCCGGAACTGGATTTCGATACCGGAGTCGTGCGTATGGATACGGCTTTCGCTATCTCGCCGGGATTGCATGGACGGCAGGCGCAAGAGCTGAAAAACCTCGGCGACCGGCCGGCAAAAAATATTTAGAGTTTGGAGTGAATTATGCCAATGCTTGCAGAGCAGAAAAAGAGAACAGTACGAATCAACGGTTGCGTCGCGTCGGCGCAGGCGGCTAAGTACGCCGATGTCGACGTCATCGCCGCTTATCCGATTCGTCCGTACACAGCAACAATGATGGCGCTGGCGCAAATGGTGGCCAATGGTGAACTTGATGCCGAATACATCGTGGCTGACAGCGAGCACTCGCAGTTGAGCATCGCGCACGGCGCGTCATCAAGTGGCGCGCGCGTTTTTACCGGCAGCTCGGGTGTGGGAGTACAGTTCGCGTACGAACTTTATTCACCAATCTCAGGCAGTCGCATGCCGGTACAGATGATGATTGCCGATCGCACGCTTGATCCTCCGGGCGATTTTGGTTCCGAGCACACTGACGCATTATCGACGCGTGACATGGGTTGGCTTATGGGCTGGTCCTGCGATGCGCAGGAGGCATTCGATAATCACCTG
>DASYOD010000036.1:0-3733 GCA_036008085.1 Terriglobales bacterium | reverse complement strand
TCGCGCCTTGGGCGCAAATCAACGCCAGTAATGCCCACGGCAGGCCGAACGTCACTCCCAGTCCGACGTAGCCGAAGAAACGCGAATCGCGAATTGTGCGCGCCCAACGCACTTGGTGATCCCAGAAACCGCGCAGCGTGTGTCGCGGCAGGAATGTCTCGACGACAATATCGGACAGCTTCACTTTCAGTCCCAACCCGGCGATGCGGGTTCCGAGTTGATAATCGTCGGCCAGATAGTCGACCAGAGACTCGAAACCGCCAATCGCTTGCAGATCGCGGCGACGGAAGGCTAGGGTTGAGCCTAGCCCGAATTTGATTCCGCGCTCGACGAGTTGCGCGACCAGCACGCCGGCAGCGAAATCGGTACTGATACCGAGTGCTTCGAGGCGTGAGCCCACACTATCATTCGCAATGCCGCGGTAGAGGCAAGTGACTAAACCAACCTCGGAATTAGATAGCGGCGCCAGAATACGCTGCAGATAATCGGGCTCAACGCGAATGTCGCTGTCATTGACGACGAAATATTCATGATGCGCTGCTCTTACCATTTGCGCCAGGTTGCTGACTTTGGTGTTGGCGCCGAGACTCTCGCGACAGATCAGCAACTGGATTGCGCGCTGCGGGAATTCTTTCTTTAGGTGCTCAACCAGTGGAATCGCGGGATCGTTCGCATCATTGACGCCGAAAATGATTTCGTATTCCGGATAATCCTGCAGGCAATGGCTGCGGAAGCTTTCATACATCTCAGGATCGGTGCCGCGCAGCGGCTTCAGGATTGAGACTGGAGGCGCAGATTGTGCGGGACGGACGTTCTTGTCCACCTTTCGCGTCCGTAGAAATGATATTGCGCTCCACACGCAGAGGCAGTAGTAAATGATGCTTGCGACCGTGCCAGCCACGGCCAAAGCTTCGATGATCTTCGTGAGGTGATGAACCATGAATGGCTTGAACCTTACAGTTTGCCGGAAGATCTAACGGGCGAAGAATTTTTTCGCAAAAACTGTGAGCTTTATTCGTATCGCAAGGATTCTATTGGGTCCAGATTGGCTGCTTTCCATGCGGGGTAAATGCCAAACAGGAGACCTTCGAGCGCCGCTGATGCGAAGCCGAAAGTGGCCCAGAACACTGACATTCGCGCGGGCAATGCGTCCCAGATGGCGGGGATTGTCCAGGTAATCATTGCTCCCAGCAGCACGCCGAGAATTCCACCGATCGCAGTCAGGGTAATCGCCTCCAACGTAAATTGCAGCAGGATATCCCGCTTGCGGGCGCCGATGGCTTTGCGTACTCCTATCTCTCGCGTTCGCTCGGTTACCGAAACCAGCATGATATTCATCACGCCCACGCCGCCTACGACCAATCCGACGCTCGACACCGCGAACATGAAGATGAAGACTGCGCCAGTAATTTGATTCCAGACGTCAGAAAGCGAATCTTGGGTAAGGATGACAAAGTTGTCGGGTTTGTCCGGGGGTACCTTGCGACGGCGGCGCAGTACTTCGCGCATCTCGTCCATGGCTTTTGGCATGTCCGCGTGGGAGGTGGCTTTGATCGTGATCCAATATTGCTTCAGCTCCGGATGTAGTTTACGGAACGTGCTGAGCGGAAAATAGACGATGTTGTTATTGGGATTGTTGCCTCCGGAAAAAACTCCTTTTACCGGAGCGGCCACGCCGATCACGGTGAACATCTGGCCGTCGATGTTGATTTCTTTGTCGAGCGGATCTCCGCCAGGAAATAATTCTTCTGCCGTATCGGAACCGAGAAGAATCACCTTTGAGTGGTGCTGGTCGTCGGTATCGTTGAACCAGCGGCCCGAGGTCAGAGCGAGGTCGTAGACGTCCTTCAGCGAGCCACTGTCGCCTTCAAGAATGGTGTTCTTGGCGCGATGGTCGCCGTATTTGACTACGTAAGTGCCTTCACCAAATTCCATCTGAATATATTGAAGAGTTGCGGTTACTCCTTTCACGTGCGGCAGATCTTTCATCGCCATGGCGTCGTCGAAGGTCAATTCGCGGCGCTTGCGCATCTCTTCGGTTGGACGTCCAAAGGTGAACGGCTCCATGTGAAAGGCGAAAATAATATCGGAACCCAGGCTGGTGATGGACTGGGTTACGTTGTCATTCAGTCCGCGAACCACCGAAGAGATGCCAATGACGACGGCAACGCCGATCACGATGCCGAGCACGGTAAGCGCGGAACGCAGCTTGTTGCTGCGGATGGTATTCAGCGCCATCCGGACAATTTCACCGTAATCGCTTTTGCGCATCATGGAATTGAATCATTGAAACATTGAGTCATTGAACCATTGAGTCATTAAAATGCCGGAAGCAATGACTCAATGATTCAATTTGTTTACAGCTCAAACCTCAGTGCGGCGATCGGGTCCAGCCTCGCGGCTCGTTTTGCGGGGTAGACTCCGAAAAATATGCCGACGCTGGTCGAAACGATCAGCCCCGCCATCACTGCCCATAGCTTGATTGCAGAGGGCATTCCGATTAGTGCGGTAATCCCTTTGGCGAAGGCGATGCCGCACATTACTCCGACGAGGCCTCCGACCAGAGCCATGGTTCCTGACTCGATCAGAAATTGCAGCAGTACATCCTGACTGCGGGCTCCAAGCGCTTTGCGGATGCCGATTTCGCGGGTGCGCTCGGTGACCGAAACCAGCATGATGTTCATGATCACAATACCGCCTACAACCAACGAAATCGCTGCGATGGCGACCATGGCGACAAAAAATGTTCCGCTCAAGCTCGACCAGATGCTCAAAAAACTCTGGTTGGTTTCTGCAGCAAAGCTGTCGGGTTTGCCGGGAAGATCGTGACGCCGCGAGCGTAGAATCACGCGCGCTTCATCAATCGCAGACTCCAGTTGGCTGCCGACGCCGTTGGCCTTGCCGGAAATGCGCACGCTGGTATGCGCACCGAATTGTTTCAGATAGGTGGTGATGGGAATTCCGGCGTAGTTGTCGCGGCTTTGACCTAACGTTTTGCCCTGCTTTTTACCTACTCCAATTACGGTGTAGATCTGACCTTCAATGCGGATCTCTTTGCCCAAGGGGTCGACGCCGGAGAAAAGATTTTCGTCTACGTCGGTGCCAATCACCGCTACGTTCGAGCGATTATTCTCGTCATTGCGATTTAGCATGCGTCCCGCGGTCAGATCGAGGTCGTAGATGGTCGACATCGACGGCGTCATGCCGCGTATCCAGGAATCGCTGAGCGACTGCTCTCCATATTTAATGTGGCCGCTGGTGTTGGTAATCGACGCGCCGACCAGGGTGCAGTGGCGGCAAGCGTCGAGCACCGCCTCGTAATCGTCGAGGGTGAGGTCTTTTCGCTTCTGGCCTTCCAGATACTGGTCAATGTTGGTGATCACAGGCGAGACTTTGCTGATGATGAAGACGTCCGCACCGAGGTTGAAAATTTTCTCCGCCACGTAGCCATTAATGCCATTGACGAATGTGACTACGGCGATAACTGCCGCCACGCCGATCACAACGCCGAGCAGCGTCAGCGCTGAGCGCAGTTTGTTCGCCCACAACGATTGCAGCGCGATGCGCATGGCTTCGAGGATGGTCATGGGCCGGGCTTCGGGCGTCCTTCAGGCTTCAGGTTTTGTCGCCCATCTATCGAGCAGTCTAGCAGAGGCCCTCAGCTACCGTTGTAACGAGCCCGACAGCAAGCTGTCCGCGTCCGTCTGAATGAAAAGGAGCCCGCGTTCGCCGT
>DASYOD010000035.1:0-20266 GCA_036008085.1 Terriglobales bacterium | reverse complement strand
CTTGAACCGGATCACAAACCGCATTCGCTCGTCCATCACAGAACGCTCCTTCCATGGCATCACCTCTCCGCCCCCTTCGGGCCGAAAAGTGTAACCTATGTCTCCGGAACGTTCTGTTACCTATGTCTCGGAACGGACATTTCCTTCCGAGTCGCGCCAAAGCGTTACAGTCCGGTGCTGCTTACATCAAGATTTCTCCGCGTAGACCTCAGGGAAGTCCAATCTCGAGTTTCACGGAGGAGCAGAAGGTTTATTCGACTCGGCAAATTTTAACGGAACTATTCTCATAAGGACACTCCAACCCTGAGACACCAGGCGTCTGCACGACTACCCAATCTACGCCGTATTGCGTCCGCAGCCGGCGAAAGTCCTGGAGCTGAAACTGTTGCCAGCCGCGTTCAGCTTGCACTTGCTTGAACCATACGTCCGCCATCTCAGGAAACATAGTAACGGCGCCGCTGTCGGTGATTCGGTCGGCTAACATGCTGCGCTGGGCAATGGCGCGAAAACCGTTTTCATCTTCTCCATGAATGTGCATAAAGTTAGGATCCAGCGCAAAAATAGCATCAGATGGCGTGTTTTCGCGGACCCATTCAAAAGCCTGTACCCACGAATTGCGTGGTGCAGCGCCGGGCCATTCAATGTGGGCGCTTTCTGGGAAAAGCTGTCTTTGCGCGTAAAACATTCCCGCGCATAAAGGCAGAAAGAGCGCCATCCAACGCCACCAGCGGTCTTTCAAAATGAATTGTCCAAGCAGGCTTCCGGAAAATAAAACGAACAGGATATAGAGCAAATGAAGGCTGCGCATGGGCTGCAAACGTGCCAGGCTTTCGAAACGCGCAGGGGCGGATACAGCTATTGCGGCGATCGTGAAAATGACCTGGTAAAGCGCAAGCGTGCGAGACAAAAGCTCAAGGTTTTTCAGCTCTCTGGTTCGCGCAATCCGGCTGAACCACCAGAGAATCACAATAGGACCGATCACACCCAACCATTCGTACCACTGCCATTGCAACGGAAAAAAATAACTGCGAGTGAGGGCCACCTTGTGGTAAGCAGCGGAGGGCGGATCGAGTAAGGCGAGAGGCATCAGGCAAGCAACCGCCGGCTGCCAGGTTCGAAACTTTTCCACGCACAACAGCAGAACGCAAAATGAAAAAGCAAAAACCGACATGAGCGGATGAATCGCAGCGCTAAACAAAAGTAATAACAGCGCGGTGAGGTATTTTCTATCAAGCACCTCGGCGATGGCTAAAACGCCCACGAAAGCAGTCAGGTTTCGTGGATTCGGATATTGATCCATGATGTAAAGCGCGGTTCCGGCCACCGGTAAAGTCAGAAGCGCGGCGACCAAGGTCACGCCCGCGTAGCACGCAATGGTTTCAGCGAAAACCTTTCGGGCAAGTTCCCAGCAGGAGAACAACAAAAGAAAAATCGAAATCAGATGCCAGAAAAATAATGCGTACAACAATGGCAGGTGAGTCACACGAACTGAAATCGCGATTAAGTTAGGAAAAAACGTCAGGTGGGCGTGTGATTCAAAAAACTGGGCGTTGAACGGAAATAGTCGAGGATTCAGAATCTTCTCCACTCCCGGCAGATAAATTGCAGCATCTTCAGCGCGGGGATGGTAGCCGTGGACAAATAACGCAGCTACGGTCAGCCCCAGCAGAAAAAAGACGTTCTGAAGTTGCAATCTCCTTTGTGGCTTAAGCATCCGTTCCGGGAAGCGTGCCACTGCAATCGAACGCGGTCGTTGCAGAGTTGGGCCGACCCGAGAAATCAAGTAAGATAAATACATGAACCCTCTCTCACCGATGATTATTTGCAAGAGAGATATTGTATTCGTAAAGCGGGACTGTCGCCTTGCTCGAGCCAAGCGGCTTTATATCTGCCAGGCCGAAAGCGCCCGCCGCGCATGAACTCTTCAGCGGGCTTGCACCTGAAAACCTATTTGTTGATTCTGTTGATGGTGACCTTCGGGCCTTTGGGTAATGTTTTGCTGGGCAAGGGGATGAAGGGTGTTGGCGCGGTGAGCGTATCGACGCCGGCGGAGGCGATTGATGTTCTTTCCCGAGTGCTCGGGTCGGGCACCATCTGGCTAGGTATCGGGTCTCTCATTTCTTTCTTCGTCGCGTATATGCTGGTCCTGTCTTGGGCGGATTACAGCTATGTCCAGCCCGCCTCATCGGTAGCGTATGCCGTAGTTGCGCTGCTGGCTCACTACATGCTGCGAGAGGTTGTCACACCGATGCGCTGGATCGGAGTGCTGGTTATTTGCCTGGGTGTCGTCGTAGTGGGAAACACGCCCCCGCGCACTACGGAGCCCTTCTAAATGCGCGAGTTCATTTTCTATCTGCTGATCATCTGCGCCGGCACCGGTGGCGAATTGTGCGTCAGTCGCGCGATGAAAGCCGTGGGTGAGGTCAAAGATTTTCGCCCCGCCTCCCTGGTTAAAGTTGCCGCGCGCGCTTTGCGAGTACCCTGGATGTGGTTGGGGCTTACGCTAATGGGGACCGCGTTCTTCGCCCTGCTTGGCGTATTGTCGATGGAAAATGTGAGTTTGGTGGTTCCGGTTACAGCCTTGAGTTATGCGGCTGGCGCGTTGGGAGGAAAATTCTTTCTCGGAGAACAGGTTACTCGTCGGCGTTGGACCGGCGTACTCCTGGTTTGTCTCGGTGTCGCGTTGGTAATTATGGGTCGCAGGTGATATGTGCCGGGACGCTGTGGCTTTTGCCGGTGTAGAGTACAAAACGTTAGGATGGCTCTTTAAGGGACCGGCGAAACCGGTAGCATTGCGTTACGCGGCTTTCATGTGGTGGACTACCGAGGGCTGATTTCTAGATTTGGAAGGGGTGCAGGGCACTTGTGCGGAATCGTCGGTTTCACCCACAAACGTTGGGCACCTGATCCCGATCGCATTCGGGATGCGACTGCCACATTGCTTCACCGTGGCCCGGACCAGCAAGGTGTGTTTCAGTCGAGCCTCTGCTCGCTCGGGGCGACCCGGCTCAAGATTATCGATCTCGGCTCCGGGGACCAGCCCATCCTCTCTGAAGATCGCGATTCGGCCATTGTGTTCAATGGCGAGATCTACAATCATCGGGAATTGAGAGCCGAACTGGAAGCACTGGGCCATCGCTTTTATTCGCACTGCGATACTGAAACCGTTCTTCGAGCGTTTATCGAATGGGATACGGGCTGTTTTGCACGATTGCGAGGCATGTTCGCGATCGCGCTGTGGACGAAGTCGACGAAGCGGTTGGTGCTAGCACGTGATCGGATGGGAATTAAGCCGCTTTACTTTGCGCTCCGAGGAGAGGATCTATTTTTCGGTTCGGAACTCAAAGCGATCCTGATTCATCCTGAAATTGAACGACGATTGAGTTTGGACGGCCTTGACTGTTATCTGTCACTAAACTATGTGCCATGTCCTTGGACGCTGGTAGAGGGCATCGAAAAAATTCCTCCCGGGAAATGGCTGGAGTGGCGTGATGGCAAGGTTTCTTCGCAGGCTTACTGGGAGTTGCCGCGCGCAACACCCGGCGCTTGGACCCTAGAGTCTGCGCGGGAAAAATTGGACGCCCTTCTACGGCAATCCATCCGCGAGCATTTGATCTCTGACGTTCCGTTGGGCATGTGGCTTAGCGGCGGTGTTGATTCCTCCGCGATTTTGCATTACGCGGCCAACGAATCGAGCGCGCCGCTCAAAACATTTTCTATTTCATTCCAAGGACGCAGTTTCGATGAGACTGCATACATTCGTGAAGTGGCGCGGCGTTATCAGACCGAGCACGAAGAACTGGACCTGAATCCGGATGTTGACCTGCGCGGTGCGATCGAGGAATTTGCATATTATTCTGACGAACCCTCGGCTGACGCAGGAGCTCTTCCAGTCTGGTTCCTCTCAAAGCTCAGTAAAACCAGGACAACGGTCAGCCTGAGCGGCGAAGGTGCGGATGAGTTGTTTGGCGGTTATCTCACTCATCGGGCAAACCGCCTGGCAGCGATCGCTCGGCGAGTGCCACGAAAGGTTTTGCAACTTGCGCTCGACGCATTGCGGACCTGGCCGGTTTCAGACGAAAAGATTAGTTTCGAATATCAGCTGAAGCGGTTTCTCCAAGGCTCACTGATGCCTCCCGAGCGCGCGCATGTGTTTTGGAATGGAACTTCTTCAGAAGAACAGAAGTCGGCTCTCCTGAAGTCAGAACTTTCACCCGCCCTCGACCGAATTCTGGGCGGACTGCGCGATCGGGTTCAGGCAGAGGACGATTTGTCTCCGTACTTGTGGTTCGATCAGAACTATTTTCTTCCCGACGATATTCTGAACAAAGCGGATCGCATGAGCATGGCGCATTCGCTCGAAGTACGGCCGCCGTTTCTCGATCATCGTATCGTGGAGTTTGCCGCCACACTGCCTCCATCTTTGAAGATCCGCGGTTCGCGGCAGAAGGTCCTTCTGAAAGAGTTGATGCGCGATAAGCTCCCGTCCTCGGTTTTGCGAAGAAAAAAAGTCGGGTTTGACATTCCTGCGCATGATTGGCTTCGCGGTTGTCTGCGCCCGCTGATGCTTGAAGTTTTGATGGATGGCGCGTCCGAACATGCGGCGCTTTTCCGCCGTGAGGTAATCGAAGCGCAAATTCGAGAGCACCTGGAGAGACGAGTTAACGCTGGATATCACCTATGGGGATTGATGGTGCTGTTTCTGTGGATGAAAAAATGGAGGATTCAGGCAACAGCGTCCCGCAACGCGAACCTGTGGGTGCCGGAAAAGACTGGCACCTACACTTAATTCTTTTGCTGGTCGCTGCGGCCATTTACCTGGGTTGCATCGTTTCTCCTCCCTCGCTCATGGATGACGTCGACGCCGTGCAGGCGCAGATCGCCCGCAACATGCTGACTTCGGGCGATTGGGTTACTGCCCGCCTGGATGGCGTGGTGTACTTGGAAAAAGCTCCTTTAATTTACTGGACGATGGCGGTTGCCTACGCAACCCTCGGCGCGCACCATTGGGTGGCGCGTCTTCCGGTTGCTCTATCGGCGATTGCTCTCTGCTGGCTGACGTTCGCTTTCGGAGCGTGGGCTTTCGGTAAACGGGCAGGATTTTACGCGGGCTTGTGCATGGCTACGTGCATTGGCTTGTTCCTGTTCACCAGGATTCTCATCCCTGACGTGATGCTTACCTTCACCGTCGCCTTGGGCATGTGGGCATTTCTTCGCGCCCTGGACGAAGAGGAGGCACATCCGCGCTTTTGGGCTTTCGTATTAGCCGCCAACCTTGGCGTGGGACTTCTGCTAAAGAGTTTGATTGGTGTCCTGTTTCCGATCGCAGCCGGGTTAATTTATCTGTGGATCACCCACCAGTTCTTCTCCGCCCGCACATGGCGGCGCTTACATCCCATCAGCGGGTTGCTCGTCATCCTGCTCATTGCGGCGCCGTGGCACATTCTCGCCACCCTGCGCAATCCGCCTTATTTCGCGTTCACGCTTCATAGCGGTCCCGGCCAATATCACGGTTTTCTTTGGTTCTATTTCATTAACGAACAATTGTTGCGCTTCCTGAATCTACGCTATCCACGCGATTACAACACGGTGCCGCGCCTTTACTTCTGGCTGCTGCACCTGGTGTGGTTGTTTCCCTGGAGTGTGTATTTTCCTGCAATTGCCAGGCTCTCCTTCAAACCGGTCGACCGCTCCGGCCGGACTCGGCTTCTGGCATTGTGCTGGGTTGGGTTTGTGCTGATCTTCTTCACCTTCTCGACTACCCAGGAATATTATTCGATGCCTTGCTACCCGGCGATCGCGTTGCTGCTCGGTTCAGCCATGGCGACGGGAGGGGCTTGGATCCGGCGGGGAACGCGGGTTCTGGCTGTAATCGCCGCGAGTGCAGGACTGATGACGTTAGCTCTATTTTTTCTCACTCGCAACCTTCCCGCCCCCGGAGACATTTCTCTGGCGCTGAGCCAGCATCCGGGCGCTTACAAGCTCTCATTGGGTCACATGCAGGACCTCACGCTGGCTTCTTTCGCGTATCTGCGGATGCCGTTGCTAGTGGCTGCAATTGCGTTTTGTCTGGGTGCGTTAGCAATCTGGAAATCGGCTGGACAGCGCGCCTTTCTCGCCGCCGCGCTGATGATGCTCATCTTCTTCCATGCGGCTCGAATGGCGATGGCGGTCTTCGATCCGTTTATGTCTTCGCGGCCGCTGGCTGAGGCGATAATGAAATCGCCAGAAGGCACGCTCATCGTGGATCATCACTATTACACTTTCTCTTCCATCTTTTTCTACACGAACCGCACGGCGCTGCTTCGCAATGGACGCTTTTTCAATCTGGAATACGGCGCATATGCTCCGGGCGCGCCTGATGTTTTTATCGACAACTCGCAGTTCAAAGATGTCTGGCTGAAGCCCGAGCGTTCTTACATTGTCGCGAAGCAAAATGTGGTTCCCGAACTTGAATCACTTGTGGGTTCCGATCATCTTAATCTGGTTGCGTTGAGTGGAGGGAAGGTCGTGATGACGAACCATCCCATTGTTATTTCTGGGTCGGACCCGGCAAAGACGGCCTCGGTGTTTTAGAATGTTTGTTACTGTCAAACTTGGAAATACGCGTGGCCTGAGCGAGACCAGTTCAGCGGTTGTCCAAATGCAAACCGGGTTGGCAAAAAACGTCAGCATTTTCGGCGATAATTCATCGGTATAAGGCAAGGGGGCAAAATGAGGGTTGCAGTGCTGGGAGGCGATGGCTACTGTGGTTGGGCGACCGCATTATATCTGTCCAAAAAGGGACATTCGGTTGCGATTGTCGACAATTTTTGCCGCCGCCAGTGGGACCACGAGCTTGGCGTGCAAACCCTCACGCCCATTCGTCCACTTTCGGAGCGGCTTCGAGTTTGGCAGGACCTCACCGGAAATATCATCCCGCTGTTTGTCGGCGATGTGATGGACTACGATTTTCTCTCCGCGGTAATTAAGGATTTCGAGCCGGAAGCGGTTGTTCATTTTGCTGAACAACGCGCCGCTCCATATTCGATGATCGACCGCAAACACGCGGTCTTCACTCAAGTAAACAATGTCGTTGGGACGCTGAATCTCCTGTTCGCATTGCGCGAATTTCAGCCCGATTGTCACCTCATAAAGCTTGGCACCATGGGCGAGTACGGCACGCCCAATATTGACATTGAAGAAGGCTACATCACCATCGAGCACAATGGGCGAAGGGATACCGTTCCCTATCCCAAGCAGCCCGGTTCCTTTTACCATCTCTCAAAAGTCCACGACAGCCACAACATCATGTTTACCTGCAAGGCCTGGGGCCTTCGCGCTACTGACCTGAATCAAGGGGTCGTGTACGGAACCATATCCGATGAAGTCGCTCTGGACGAGGCGCTCATCAATCGCTTTGACTACGATGAAGTTTTCGGAACCGTGCTCAATCGATTCTGCGTGCAGGCAGCCATCGGTCATCCCCTCACTGTGTACGGCAAGGGCGGACAGACGCGCGGTTTCCTGGATATTCGCGACACTGTACGATGCGTTGAAATTGCGTGTTTGAATCCGGCGGCGCAAGGCGAGTGCCGGGTCTTTAACCAGTTCACCGAACAGTTTTCGGTATTGGATCTTGCCCGCATCGTGCAAACTGCCGGCGCAAGACTAGGCCTGACGATCCAGGTCGATCACATCGCAGATCCGCGCGTGGAAGCGCAGGAGCATTATTACAACGCCAAACACTCGAAGCTGATTGAATTAGGGTTGGAACCGCATTTACTTTCTGACTCTTTGTTGGACTCATTGATGAATGTTGCGTTGAAATATCGCGATCGGGTTGATCCAAACGTGATGCTTCCGCGGGTTAACTGGAGGGAGCCACACAATGAACGGCGCGAGCAGTCCAATCGGGACGTGCCTCGGATGGAAGGCTCTCTGGAAGTCGTGGCTGGGACTGGCGGAAAGAATAACGGCAATCGTGACAACACAAAAACCGCACGCCGCGAATTGAAAACTAAAGTTGGCAGCTGACGCTGTCAGGCTTCAGGCCGCCGGTTCAGCGTTAGATGGAGTAACGGGCACCAGTTTGCCGTCGCGAATATAGTACTCCCCATCCCTCCAGCGAATGCTGTTGCGCGCAAAACTGGTCAGCCAGATCAAGAAAGCTACGCCATCCCATAGCGGAATCAGCCACAACTTTTTCCAAAGGGAATCGTGTTTCAGTCCCCAAATGCCGACCATCCAGGTCATGGCAAATCGCAGAACAAGATACAAACC
Organism: Terriglobales bacterium; assembly: GCA_036008085.1. Taxonomy (GTDB): domain Bacteria; phylum Acidobacteriota; class Terriglobia; order Terriglobales; family Acidobacteriaceae; genus JABDBE01. The sequence goes on along the minus strand of DASYOD010000035.1, from coordinate 12,004 downwards.
CAGATAACCGAGCGCAACTCCTGCCGATGGAGCGATTGCAACCACTGCCAGCGACCACGGCAACCCTTGCGTTAGAAGCAAACCAAGGTGCCCCCAAGGCCGCAGATGGCGCATGACCACAATCCAACGCAGCCGCTTGTGCAGCAGATCGCGCATAGATCCATAATCAGCCACGGTTAAAATGCTGTAGGGCAGGAGTTCAACTTCGTAACCTTGTTCGGCGATCAGTCGGCCCACCAGCAGATCATCCGCAGGACGGTTTTCAATCGCTCCATAGCCCCCGAATCCGGCAAGCCGCGTGCGTGTGGTTGCGATCGTCGGCCCTAAGGCAAACTTCACGCCATCGAGTTGACGGGCGACTAAAATGCCGGCGTAGAAATCGGACGACATGCCGATCGTCTGCAGACTTTCAGCCAGCGTTTTCTCCTCGGTGGGAACATAAAAACAAGTAACCGCTCCCACTTTCGGATTTGCCAGAGGAGCAACGATTGTTCGCAGGTAGTCGGGCCGCACCCGGACATCGCTGTCGTTAATAACGATAACTTCGTATCGAGCTTCGCTAACCAACCGCGCCAGCTTAACTACCTTATCGTTCGAACCACTGCGGCCGGAGCCGAACAATACGCGAATTCGACGTTCGGGGAAATCAGTTACTAGCTTCTGCAATACACGGATCACCAGGTCATCGTCCGCACCAACGCAGAAAAGCAATTCATAATCTGGATAGTCTTGCTTGCAGAAACTCGCGAAGTTTTCGTAGGCCTCGGGATCAAGCCCGCGAATCGGTTTGAGGATACTGACCGGCGGGGTGAAGTTAGGATCGGGAGCGCTCGATGCTCTTCTGCGAAAAAATTGCCACGCACTAAAAAGCGCAATCAAATAGTAGATGAATGGAATGGTCGCAACACCAAGAAAGAGGTATTTCATGCCAGGCATCATCTCGTCCCTACACGGGCGTTCTTGGAATCGCGTTGCATTGCGGTCGGCAACTGGCTCCGTGAGTCAATCATGTAGCGCGCAGCAGAGCAGGAGAAACCACCGCAATCGGGATAGTGGCTGGCCACAATTCTAGGCAGGTCGGATTTCATGCAGTATCAGCTATTACTATACAATGCTGCGTTGAATCGCCTGATATGCGGGTGAATCCACGACAATCGCTCTGCAAGCATCCGCACTAGGAGTCGGCATGGGAGGCGCGATTGAGAAGAGTTGCTTGCGGGCGGGTAGACTTTTGTTCCGTATCACGCTAATTTAGGTAATCAGGGCGCGGTACCCAAGTGGTAAGGGAGAGGTCTGCAAAACCTTTATGCGTCGGTTCGATTCCGACCCGCGCCTCCAATCTTCTCCTGTGGGCTGGCCGCACTCAGGTCCGGCGGTCTGCGGCAAAATCAGAGCGTCCCCGGTAAAATTCCAATGAACCTGATTTCTAGATGGCTGACGTGCGGTTTTATCTCCATATTTATTTCGGTCGCCGGATTGCAGGCCCAGAATGGACCTGCAACTGCCGCAAGACCTGACAGCAAAGCTCCAAAATCGGCGCATTGTGCGGTGCCCGAGTATCGACAATTTGATTTCTGGATTGGCGATTGGGATGCGTTTGACACCGACAATCCGACCGTGAGAAGCGCGCGCACCCGAGTCGACCTCATACTCGACGGCTGCGTTTTACGGGAGACCTATGAAGGCACGGATGGCCACCAGGGGCAGAGCTTTAGTATCTACGATTCTTCGCGCAAGCTCTGGCACCAAAGCTGGGTTACCAACCGAGGCGAGTTGCTGGTGATCGAAGGCAAGCTTGATGCTGGCGAAATGATCCTAAGTGGCGTCTTTCACACAATGGCAGGGGAGCCTTTAGTTCGCGGCATCTGGAAGCCGGTCGATGGAGGCGTTCGAGAAACTGCGGAGAAATCAACCGACGGCGGGAAAACCTGGAAGCCGTGGTTCGATCTGGTGTTTCGTCCCCACAAGCCGTGATCCGTCGCAGCTTGGACGCTTACTAGAAAACCGGCACCAAGTTGTGTTTTTTCTGATAAAGCTGGCGGTCGACTGCACGCAGTACATCCTCAACCTGGCTCCCGGTTACGTAGCCTGCGATGCCCCAACTGAACGCCAGTTGATAGCTTTTGCCACTACTGATGTTCCACTGTTCCAGCATACTGTGCAGGCGCCTGATGGGGGCGTCGGACTCTTGCTCGCTGGTATCTGGCATCACCACGAGAAATTCATCGCCGCCCTGCCGGAAGACAATATCGCCTCCGCGAAAGCTGGTCGTCAGCAAACGCGCAAATTCTCTTAGCAGAAAATTGCCTTCGATATTCCCAAACTTCGAATTTACGGCGCGAAAATCGTCCAGGTCGATGGTCAAGAAGGTGAGATGGCTGGACAGACGGTTGGCCCTTGCCACCTCTCGCGGAATCATTTCGTTCATCGCACGGCGGTTAAATAGTTGGGTCAACGGGTCAATCAACGATAGGCTTTCCAACCGCTCGTTGAGCACCAATTCGCTGATCAGGGCGCGCCGCGTGTTGTTCAGAGTCACTTTTTGTCCTACCAGGTAAATGTTGAAAAGCAGGACCAGCGAGATCAATCCAAAGAACAGTTGTGGCAGGTACGCGTGCTCCACGCGAATGACGCGTTGTGCCCAGATCACGTTAGGCAGGACCAACGCCAGCATCCCGGCCGTGAGGACCAAAATTACCAGGATGACGATCGACCACAACTGCAGGTCTCGCCCCGAGAGTTGCTGAATCTCCCGCTGGATTTGTTCGGCTCGCGCTAACATAGTGGGCGGTAGCGCGGGCTGTTGCTCCTTGGTCTGCATTGTCCCTCCGCTCCGGGCGTACTTAGCCCCGGGGATTGCCACACTGTATTTTCCTTTGGAATCGCAGGCGGAGCGAGGTTGAAGTGCGGTCCAGGGTTACGTTCGTAATCGGCATGCGGGCATGACCGATTCCGGGCAGGGTTTGAGATCAGGCATGGCTAACGTCTAGAAGCACGTTCTTGCCAGCCTCTTTCCGCAAGGTTATTTCAAGAGTCTGGCCGACAGGGAGCGCGTTTCGCACGTCTCCTTCAAGCGCCAGGGTTTGCGGGGATCCCATACTGTCAGACAGGGTGACAATCGATTTATTCGGCTGTCCGACATTCGATTCGAAGAATACGACTTCTCTTACCGTGCCGCGAGCTTTGACTCGTGAACCGTCCGAAGCGAGGCCAGCCGAGCGCATGACCGGCATACTCCCCTTAGGCGCGAACGCAGCCTTTCCTTTCCGTAACTCGATCAATGCATTCAGGCCGAGGATGGCAGAAATCGACAGCAGGATAAGCGACATGAATAGCCCATCCACGGTGGTTAAAGAGCCAAATAGCACGATATAAACGATGCCGAGTAAGGGAATCAGCGCCAGAAAGAGCGAAATCACCAAGGCCATAGGTTTGTCGGAGAGCGGCCCGGAGCGGGGCCAACTGGGAATCAGAGTAGCAGAAAATTGTTTAGTTTTGCAGGGTGGGAATCAAGACTAGGCACATTGATCGCGCCAGTCACCGATTTCCTTGAGGCCTTCGCGACGGGATTGCTCAAACAGGCGCACCCGATGGCGGATATGCTCAAACTCATGGATGTCGGCCCAGACTTCGGCCTGCCAGTGTTCTTCGTGGATCGCATTCTCACCGCAGGTAGCGCAGCGAGTGTGAAGCTTGCGGACCACCGGACCTGTCGGCGCGTGGTGCGCGTTGGGCAATTCGATAAAGATGCAGCGAACTTCCTGGATATTTTCGTTGGCGTCGATTATGTGCTCGTATCTTAGCAGGAAGCCAAATCCCAGCTTCCTGGCCTCGGCTTCGGCTTCGTTGCGGGTCTGGAACGGCCCGTATTCCGCTCGCAGCTGTTCGATCGAGTCGCATGCCATCCAGAAGCTTTCTTTCGTATTCATCTCTTTCCTCGAATCGCGACTGCCGGGCGGAGTGACACAGCAATGCCTTGGCGCACTTCGAGATCGAATGCAATTGGAATGCCGCAACCATAGAGCTGTAAAACTGCCCTTTTCAACGCAGATTGTGGAAGAGAAGCTGGTTGTTATGCAACCTTTTGCATCGTTTTCCCTTACGATTTTAGAACTTTACTCCGGTCCAAACTCGTTAAATCTGAGTCTGCAATTCTTGACATGAGCTTCGGGTTTTGGGAACGTGGCGAAGTCATCCAAATTAGGCGGTCAGAACGGCATCGCATACCGAAGATTTTCGCCGAGAACCCAGGAACACAAACTGATGGTACTGCGAATACTGTCCACTTTTTCTTCGCGAGTTCTTTTCTGTTTAACGGTAGGGCTGCTTCTTGCTCGGCCCCTGCATGCGCAAAACGAGCCCCCTGCCCCCAAAAACTGGGATCTTGGCGTACGGGCGGCTGGGGCGACTGGGGAAGAAAACACCAACTCTTTTGCCGAAGCGCAGATTTTGAGCGCAGCGGTATTCGTTGGCAAGGTTCTGACAGGCGAGGTCGGCAAGGGATGGCGTCGCGGCCGCTTCGAATATGGAGTGGATGTTATCCCGCTATTCCGGCAATTCCGGCCTCATTCGGTGTACGGCGGAGGGTTTGAGCCGGTAATTTTGCGCTGGAATTCCAGTCTGCACACGCAACGCTTTGCCCCGTACATCGAGTTAGCAGGCGGAGCTTTATATACCAACGTAAATCTTCCTGCAGGCGATACTTCAAGCTTCAACTTCTCTGCGCGAGGCGGCGGGGGAATGCGAATATTCACCGAGCCACGTCAGTCCATTGAGATTGGCTGCCGCTGGGCACATATTTCGAACGCCAATCTGGGCGTACGGAATCCAGAGTTCAACGGCATACAGGTGAGTGTTGAGTATCACTGGTTCCGGTGAGCGACCTGGGTGATTTGGTAGGCGCGGCAGGAATCGAACCTGCAACCCTCGGATTAGAAATCCGATGCTCTATCCGTTTGAGCTACGCGCCCGCTTGCGAGACTCTGCTGAATTCAACTTCTCGCATTCAATTCTAATTCACGACATTGTAGCGTCTGAGCGCGAGGCGTGTCTCTTTGGGCAGGATTGATTCCGCAATCTACACATCCGAGACCAGAAAGCTGCTCCCATGCTATCGTCTGCTGATGCTTCGACAGTTTGGCGTTCTTTCGATGGTTATCTGTGCCCTCATCGTTTTTTGCCCTGCAAAGGAGAAATATCAGCAGCCCGGGCCGATACGTCTCGACCACGATGGGGAAAAGTGGGCCGAGAAAACGCTTCGCAACATGTCTACCGAGGAAAAGGTTGGACAGGTTTTTACGGTCTTTGTGCGGGCGGAATTCTTGAATGTCGACAATCCCGAATACTCGCAGATTCGCAACACCATCAGCAAATACCATCTCGGCGGATTCACCATGACGGTTCGCTGGGATCCGCCTTTTCTCTACCGAAACCAGCCCTTTGAAGCCGCGGAATTGCTCAACCGCATGCAACAAGAATCTAAGTTGCCGCTGCTGATTTCTGCGGATTTCGAGCGCGGCATCACCATGCGGTTGCATGGAGCGACCGAATTTCCCCATGCCATGGCATTCGGCGCTGCTGGCAAATTGGAATATGCAGAAGCCTTTGGCCGCATCACCGCGCAAGAGGCTCGGGCTATCGGCGTGCACTGGAATTTTTTTCCGGACGCTGACGTGAATTCGAATCCCGCCAATCCCATCATCAATACTCGTTCGTTTGGTGAAGACCCAAAGCAAGTCGGCGATCTCGTTACCGCGTACATCCGCGGAGCCCACGCGAACGGGATGATGACCACGGTCAAACACTTTCCCGGGCACGGCGATACAGCAACCGATTCTCACCTGGGCGTGGCGCAAGTCACTGGGGACATGGCGCGCCTCAAATCCGTCGAACTCCCGCCTTTTCAGAAAGCGATCGAAGGTGGTGTCGACTCGGTCATGGTCGCTCACGTTTCGGTTCCCGCACTCGACTCCAATCCCAGCCATGTGGCCACGACTTCGCCGGCAATCGTGACTGGCCTGCTCAAGAACGAACTTGGATTTAAAGGAATAGTTGTCACCGACGCTCTGGACATGGCTGCGCTTACTCGCCAGTACGCCGCAAACATAGGACGAGCCGCGGTCGATGCCTTTAAGGCGGGCAACGACATGTTACTTATTCCCGCCGATCTCGACGCCTCTTACCATGCAATGATCGAGGCGGTGCGCAGTGGCGAAATTTCGCAGGCGCAACTGGACACATCCGTGCTGAAGATATTGAAGGCCAAGGCTTCGTTGTCGCTACACAAGGCCCGATTGGTGAACATCGACACTCTTACCACACTAGTTGGCAAGCCGGAGAATCTCGCCCTCGGTCAGCAAATCGCTGATGCTGCCGTGACCCTGGTGCGGGACAATGGCAAGCTGTTGCCCATGAAATCCCATGGAACTGCGGCGCCGGTTCTTCCGTATCAGAAGGTGGAAGAAGTGCGCGATGCCGTGGTTGCGATAATCTTTTCAGATGACATGCGCACTGAGGCGGGACGCGCCTTGGAGCGCGAGCTACGTCTTCGTGTGCCCGATGCCCACGTGATTTATGTTGATCCCCGCGTGGCGGCTGCTATGACAGATGATGTACTGAAAACCGTGACCAATGCGCAGACAGTGATTGCGGCGGTTTACGAAGTGCCGGTGCCGGGGAGGGTTCCTGCTGACGCCACAAATACGATCGGCTTGTCGGACGCCGGTGAAGTTCTCTTGCAAACGGTGTTGGGCCAAGCCGCCGAGAAAACAGTAGTCCTTGCAATGGGGAATCCGTATCTGGCTCAGGATTTCCCCGCGATACAAAATTATCTGTGCACATTCTCCAACGCTACCGTTTCGGAAATCAGCGCAGTGAAAGCGTTGTTCGGTGAAATTCCGATCCACGGACATCTGCCAGTCAGCGTTCCGAATATTGCGCAGCGGGGTGCTGGCATCGAGCGTCCGGCAACAAGTGCGCAAGGAGGTTCGCCACATGCGTATTCTCAAACTGCCAACCGTTAATTTCTATCTTCCGATTTTGTTGGTGCTCGGCGCGCTCCTGTTGCAGGGATGCAGCGTAAGCGTGAAAGACCACGACAATGACGGCAACGGTAAAGTCGACATCAGCACTCCGGTGGGCGGAATTCATGTCGACCAGAATGCAGATGTGCGCGACACTGGACTGCCCGTATATCCCGGGGCAAAGTTGAAACCGAACTCTAAGGACGGCGACCACAAAAGCGCTAACGTTAATTTGTCCGCTTTCGGTTTTGGCCTCAAGGTTATTGCACTGGAATACGAGTCTGACGATCCGCCTTCCAAAATCATCAGTTACTACCAGGATCAGCTGAAAAGATACGGCAGTGTGGTGCAATGTCACGGTAAGCGCGCCAAAGTCAACGATGATGTCCCCTTTGTTGGCGGCAGAAAGAGTTATGTCGTCGGAGGTAACCTGAAATGCGAAAACGATGATACTGGCAGCACCGTAGAACTGAAAGTCGGCACCGACGACAATCAGCGCATCGTGTCTATCGATCCGGAAGGCAAAGGTTCGGATTTCGCCATCGTGTGGGTGAAAGTGCGCGGCAAACAAGGCGAAATTTAACTTTTCTCGGTTGTGATCAGCGGCCCGCCAAATGAAAACATCCAACGTCGTGTTTGTGTCGCTCTTCGCCGTCCTGACCGTCGCCGATTCCCCTTCGAGTGCAGCGGCGAACCGAACCTGGATCTCTGACGTCACGATCATTTCGCCGGAAAGGCTCGATCGCATTGAGACGGGTAGTGTGTTGATCGAAGGTGGCCGCATTGTGAGTGTCGAGCGAAAAAGAGGGGCGAAGAAGCCTGCCGGTGTAACGGTGGTTTCGGGAGAAGGACAGTTTCTTATTCCGGGCCTCGTCGACTCACACGTCCATCTCGCTTCTCTTCCTGGGATCGGTTTGGATCAGCCTCAGGGGAAACCGGGGATGATCAAGGGGTACTTCAAACAGCTCCCGCGTTCCTACCTCTACTATGGATACACAACGGTTGTGGATTTGGCTGTGATCGATCCTAAAGTGTTGGACGACTTCAAGCAGTCGCCTCTGCATCCGGATTTATATGACTGTGGCGAGTCTTTGCCTTTTGCCAATGGGTATCCGATGTCGTTTCTGCCGCCAGCAACCCGTTTCAAAGTCTTTCCGAATTTCATCTACGATCCCAAGCAAGCCTCGAGTATTCCGCCCGAATATAAGCCGGAAGATCACACCCCGGCAGCCGCCGTGGCGCGGGTCAAAAGTTCCGGCGGAATTTGCGTCAAGACTTACTTCGAGCGCGGTTTTGCGCAAGACAGAAACTTACCTGTGATGGGGGCGGATCTCCTTGCGGACATCCGCAAGGCTGCGACACAGAACGGCTTGGTGCTCATGATGCATGCCAACTCATTTGAAGCCCAAAAATTTGGGGTCGACGGAAACGTTGATGTTCTCGCGCATGGAATGTGGAACTGGGGAGATCTCGACAAGAAGACTGAACTCCCGGTCGAAATCAAGCAGGTCCTGGATCAAATCGTGACAAAGAAAATTGGCTACCAAGCCACAATCCAGGTCATGCAAGGCCTGCGCGCGTATTTTGATCCCGAATATCTGAAGATGGAGGCCATTCCCAGGGTCATCCCTAAGGAAATGCTGGAGTGGTTTAGCTCTCCTGAAGGTAAGTGGTTCAAGAAAGAATTGGTTGATGACGATACGCCCGATGCAGCCATGCTCAAAGGGTACGAGCATGGACCTCTACGCCGCGTGCGCCAGGTGGTTGCATACCTCGCCAGTAAAGATGCCGATTTTCTCTTTGGCACGGACACACCGTCGGCTCCAACTTATGGAAATCTCCCCGGCCTCAACGGTTATCTGGAGATGCAGCAACTGCAAAAGGCCGGAATGTCTCTTGCGCAGATTTTTCGAGCCGCCACCATCAGTAACGCGCGCGAATTCAAACTCGATCCGCAACTCGGAACCATCGAGCCGGGAAAAATTGCCAATCTCGTGCTGCTGAAGAAATCGCCGTTGCAAAGCGTGGACGCCTACGACAGCATCGCGACGGTTTGGATTCATGGAGAGCCGGTGTCGCGTGACAATTTGGCAGTTGATTCAAATCACTGACCCCGTTGCCTGAGCCTCTTTGTTGCGCACCGCGCCTCCCTACTGTACCTTGAAAATCAATGCAACGCTCTTGTTACAAGTGTGGTGCGAGCGTCGAAGAGGGCACGCCATTCTGCTCGCACTGTAACGCTCCCCAAATTCGCGTCGTCGGACCCGAACCGCCGGGAATGCCCGGCCCCGCTATGCCCCAAGCTGCAATCGAGGAGTACGCCTCTCACGCCGCCTCGCTGCCGTCCGCTATCGAATGGCCTCAGGCATTGCCGTCGGCCGGAATTGCCTTGCTCGTAGCCATCTTGATCACGGTCGTAAGCAAGTCTGCTTGGCTGGCTATGCTGGCCGCCGGATTTCTCTGTGTAGTGATTTACCGGCGACGGTGTCCCGCCGCCCACGTCAGTGCAGGCATGGGAGCTCGACTGGGCGCGCTGACGGGGGTCTTGGGATTCGGTATCGTCGGCGTTACTCTCGCGCTCTTCACCGTCTTCCGCTCAGGAAAAGAAATTCATGATGCCTTCCTGAGCTACATTCAACAGAATGCGGGGCAAGCGTCCGACCCCCGCTTTCAACAGGTGATCGACCTGCTCAACACCCCTGACGGTTTTACCTTCGTCATGATCTTCAGCCTGATTGCGACCCTCCTGATTTTCACAATGTTTTCCAGCCTCGGAGGCGCCATAGGCGCATTTCTGTTACATCGCAAAGAACGTCTTTGAAGGACGCAACGCGTTGTTCGCTTTCCAGAATCTGAAGGCAACGAGTGCCCCTCAGGTTTGACTTCGCGATTTGAAAACCCGGCAATCTTTCTGTGTATACTGCGAGATTCAGTTTAAGGAGAGTCCTTTGAAATACTTCCTCATCGGTCTGGTGGTCGGTTTGGTCCTGATCCCGCTCTGCGTCTACATTTATTTCGCAACCGGAAGCGCCCCTGTGGCTACAGCCGCGCCGCCCTTGCCATTTGAGAAGACGCTGGCCAACGCAGCGCTGCACGCGCACATCGACAAGGAGATGCCGAAGACCGTTCCCATTCCGGCCGACGAACCCAATTTAACGGGCGGCGCGAACGTTTATCGGGAAAATTGCGCAGCGTGCCATGGAATTCCCGGAGGCACTCCTACTGCGATCGCGCGAGGCATGTTTCCCAAACCGCCGAAGCTGCTTGAGGGCATGGGCGTGACCGATGACCCGCCCGGCGAAACCTACTGGAAGGTGGCAAATGGCATTCGCCTCAGCGGAATGCCCGGCTTCAGCGAATCGCTGTCGCAGACGCAGATGTGGCAGGTCAGTCTGCTGGCGGCGAACGCAAATAAACTGCCGGAGTCAGTAAAGAGCGCGCTGTACCGCCCGATACCGCTGGTTCCGGCGCAGCCCGCGGCACCGTCACCTGGGGCACCGCCGAGTACACCTCCTACGAATCCTTAGACCAAGGCTGCAAAAATAGACTGTGACTGGTTGGAGCAAAAATAGAGCTGCGCCCCGGAAGCGATCGCTTGTGCACTCGTAGTCACCTCAAGCTGCGTCTTTGTCTTCATGTTCGAGGGGTTGTCGGTCCTTCTGTTCGCGCCCAGGTGATTGACTCTCTTCTTGGTCACCGTTTCTTTGATTCTCGATATTCGAAACGGCGTTAGCTTGGGCATTGTCCGCAGTTTTCTGACCTTCACTACCGTCTTTTTCTGATTTCCCGGCGTCCGCCTCAGTGCTTTGTTTGGCGACAGACGGCTCTGACTTTTTCTCAGACGCTTCGCTGGGCGACGATGCCTTATCTTTATTTTTCTCTGAAGCCTGCGTGGTGGAGAGCAGATGATTGATTCGCACGCGGGCGGCGCGCCATCTGACACTGCTTGCGTTCCCGGCTTGTTCGAAATATGGGGCCAGTTCGTCGTCCGTGGCAATTCCCTTAGTCTTCAGGAATTGCAGAATGGCTGCGCACTTCGTGTCCAGAGCCTCAAGCGAGGGAAGCAACTCTTCGAATACCTGCTGCGCCAGTTTGTCGTCCATGTTTGATCCTCTTCGAGCTTATCTTTGATGCAGAATTGGCGATGATGTTACTGTGCTGTCGTTTCGCAGTTGGTTTGGGCGTCCGAGCTCGCACCGGCGGTGGCAGGATGCCGGCGCTACGGGAAATAGCTACTGTGCTGTTGTTACAGTCACTACCAGTTCCCGCTCGCGCGGGCCGTCCAGTTCGACCAATACGATGCGCTGCCAGGTGCCTAGCAGAATTTTGCCTCGCTCAAATGGCAGCGCGACTGACGGTCCGATTAAAGAGGACAAGATGTGATCGGGAACGTGTGCCGGGTTGTGCGGATGGCGGTAGCGCAGCTTGGGAATCATGGCCTCGAACGCGTCGAGCATGTCGAGATCGGTGCCGGGATCGAGATCGGCAGTGGTTAACGCCGCCGTGGTGTGGAGCATGAAGAGATTGCAAATTCCCGTCCCCTTGGCGTGGCTCTTTTCGAGCAGGGTCTCGACGGTGCCCGTAATATCGAGCACTTCGCGTTTGCTGCGGGTTTTGACGCTGATTCTTTGCATATGCCTACTCTTGAAGAAATTGCGTAACAGGCAGGTTGCATGGAGAAGTGCCTGGCGGACGCGTGTCCGCCGGCACTCGATAGAGCTTTAGCTTGGGGCCTACTTTTTTCGCTGCACCGCCTCCACGCATCTTCCGTAGAGCTCTAACAGATGGTTGGCATAGTCTTCCGGCTTCGAGGCAGCGCCTGAGCCTTGAAAGCCGACGCCCGACGAACTGGTTCGGCCGTAGCCGGTTGTCATGGCAACAAACTTCATTAGATCGAGGGCGATGTCCTCGTTGCGGCGTGATCCAGTTGTGATGGCGGGTACTTCATCCATGAATTCCTCCGAAGAAATGCGAATGCTGGG
>DASYOD010000034.1:0-14223 GCA_036008085.1 Terriglobales bacterium | reverse complement strand
ATTTCTTGAACCAGTTTTCGGCCCGCGCACGGTCGCCGGTCGCTTCTATTTCCAATAACTCTTTCGCCAGATCGCTGATCGCAGGTGGCATGCGACCATAATCGATTTCATACCGCCCCGAGGACGTTCGCTTGATTGCGCCTCGCTCGGAGAGATAATTGAACTCCATCATTTCCGCTTGACTGTGCGCCTCGGCGATGCCAAAGCGCACGGTACGAAAAATTCCAGCCACGTACGACGCGTAGTACTCTTCGAGCTTGTTTTTTGGAAGAACATCATGGTCGACCAGCCACTTCATGCCAAACATTCCGACCACGTCAGCTTTAGCTTCCTCCAAACCACTGAAGGTCGGCCCAATCGATTCACGAATATCAACTTTTCCCGCGGGCGTTCGAGCAAAAGCTGGACCCAGACCGTGGGCCATTTCATGCAGAATCGTTCCCAACAAATAGCCCTCGCCGGATGCCTTGGCCGCCTGCGCGGGCGACATCACATGCTGTGCCACGGGCAAGATCACAAAATTCACCCGGGCATCCATGAAATTCTTAAAGAAAAGTTTCTTGCTGCCCTTTTTTTCATGCACGCGGGGATCGTTAGGAAGGTTGTCTGCAACTGCTTGGTATCCGTGATTCAGATCGCCCGCCCGGAATGGAGTATCCATAACTTCCATCGGAGTCTTCAGGCCACGCTTGGAAGGCCGATCCTCGGGCGCGAGTGGAAGCGCATCCTGAATGTCGCCGACATATTTCTGAAACATCTCCAGCTTGCGGCTCTCTTCCGCATTGCGAATCATCACAGCCGCGCCGTAAGTCGCCTTAACGCCTAAGAGACCGTCGTCATAAGTTTCGTCAGGCGCGAAAATCACGTCGACTTTAGGATTTTTCAAGTCGAGCCAAGCCATGTTGCTCTCGAAGTATTCGTCGGTAAGAAGTGCGTCGGCCCGCAGACGCAGAAAATTCGCAAATGCAGGATCATCACTTAGCCTGGCAGCCTCGCGTAGATCTTTCGCCGCCGGATCGAGAAAGGAACGGTAGGCAATATGGTATGGAAGCCCTTCAAGCTGATCGTTGTGCCAGCGCACCAGAGTGAAAGGATTGTAAATTTCATCTTTCTTTTCCGGATGCGCTTTCAGGTACTCATCTATCTGCTCCCGAGTCAAATTCTGCGGATAAAAACCTCGTCCTGGAGGAATCGGAGTTGTTCCAACGAAGGGTTTGTTATCGTCGAGAAGATCAAATCGTGAAGCATTGATCCACAGGTAACGCCGCAACATTTCGTCCTGTGGGTTCTGGCTGCTGACTAGCGATTCGTACAAAGTCAGCCCGTCGGGATCCATCTGCCGCCAGTAGATTTCTTCCAGATAACGCGACGCGTCAACCAATTTATTGACCATCTTCACTTCGCGAGCAGTCAAACTCGCAGCGTGGAAGGGCATTTCCACTCGGCGAAACTTGGCGAGCCGCTGGTCGAGGTCAGGAACAACGTGCATTCCAGCCGACTCCGCCCCTTTGGCAGCAGATCCAGTCATTGGCTTATGTTCTTTCTGTGCTGAAATGTTAGATGGAAGAAAAAAGAAAACAAGCAGAAGTAAAACCGAGGGTCCCAGTGTCATGAATGTTGTATTCTAACAGAGCATTCTGCATTCAATCGTTTTACTTCCCGCGAATCAACACTGACATTATTACGATGTTGCGTTATGACCCAGAGTTCTGATTCCAATCATCGGCAGACGTTGCTCATCGATGCCGATGACACGCTCTGGGAAAATAACATCTACTTCGAGAGGGCGATTGCGAATTTCATTTCGTTCCTGAACCATCACGAATATTCGCCCGAGCAAGTGCGGGAAGTTTTAAATGATGTCGAGCGCGAGTGCATCGTAAGCCACGGTTACGGATTGCACAGCTTCAGTCACGCGCTGGTTCAAACTTTCGAGCGCCTGGCAGTCGAGCCCCTCACCCCCGCGCTGCATGAAACCATAAGCGGATTCGCTCACACCATCGCCGAACATCCAGTTGAAATCCTGCAGGGCGTTCCCGAAACGCTGCAATATTTATCCGAACGTCATCATCTGATGCTGCTGACTAAAGGAGCGATTACCGAACAGTCGGGCAAAGTCGAGCGCTCTGGGCTGAAGGATTATTTTTCTGTGGTAGAGATCGTCGCGGAGAAAGATGTCGGCACGTATCGAACGATAGTTTCGAAGTACGCTCTCTCCAGCGATACCACCTGGATGGTAGGAAACAGCCCGAAGTCCGACGTCAATCCCGCGCTGGCAGCCGGCCTCAACGCGGTCTTCGTTCCCCACGGCAGTACCTGGATTCTCGAGCACGAAGAGGTAGCAGAGGCCAATCCGCCATCCCGTTTACTGGTCGTAGAAACCTTCGCCGGGCTAAAAAAACATTTTTAAAGAATTTTCACAGCGAGCAAAGGGTTCATTCAGCGAGTCATTTTCCCGCGGGAACCGCACAGAGCTTATCAAAGGTCTTCTTTAGTTCCGCTGCAATATCGGCCGCTTCCCGATGTTCAATGTCACTGCGCTGCATCATGTAGATCAGCTTGCCGTCCCGCAGCAACGCGATCGACGGCGACGAAGGCGGATATCCAGTGAAGTAACTGCGAGCGCGTTCGGTCGCCTCCGTATCCTGCCCGGCAAACACGCTGAACATTTTCTCTGGGCGCACTGAATTCTGCACCGCAACCCGAATCGCGGGGCGCATGCGACCAGCCGCACATCCGCAAATGGAATTCACAATCACCATAGTCATTCCCGGTTGATTGACAATGGCACGATCGACATCCTGGGCAGTGCGAAGTTCTTGAACTCCAATGCGGGTAAGTTCTTCACGCATCGGGATCACCATGATTTCTGGATACATTTCTTCTCCTTAAGAGGTTTCTAATAGCCTAACAGAACTTTCGATCCGCAATAAATATCGAGTTCAAAATCGCTGCTGACCAAGGTAATGCGAGCCATCCAGAAGACGTTTTTTCTTCATATATAGTGGAAGTACCCAACGATGGTGATTACAGAAAACGTCCCGCTGGCTCCGCTCACAACCCTTAACGTCGGCGGCCCCGCTCGCTTTTTCGTCGAAGCAAATACCATTGCTGAAGTGACCGAGGCGGTAGCTTTCTCGCAATCTAAGAATCTCCCGTTGTTTGTCCTCGGCGGCGGTAGCAACGTTGTAATCTCTGACGCAGGCTGGCCCGGCTTGGTGTTAAAGATTGGCGTTACTGGAATCAATCACCGGCATGGGCATGATGAAGTTATCTTCGAAGCGGGGGCGGGCGAAGACTGGGACAAATTCGTAGCTTTCGTGGTCGCCCACAATTGTGCCGGCATCGAATGCCTGAGCGGGATTCCGGGAAGCGTTGGAGGGACTCCGGTGCAGAATGTCGGCGCTTACGGGCAAGAGGTTTCGCGGACCATTGAGGGCGTGCTTGCGCTTGACCTCAGGGATGGGCAACTGCACGAACTATGCAAGGAAGCTTGCGGCTTCGGCTATCGCACCAGCATCTTCAATACCACCGAGCGCGGGCGCTACATCATTCTGCAAGTCAATTACGTTTTGCACCACGGGCGCGACGCCTACATAGCCTATGCAGATCTGAAAAAATATTTCGCGGGATGGAGCGTGAAGCCGACATTGGCAGACGTGCGCGATGCAGTGCGAAAAATCAGGAGTGGCAAAGGTATGCTGCTCACTCCTGGCGATGATGATTGCCGCAGTGCCGGATCTTTCTTCAAGAATCCAATTCTTTCGCCGGAGCAATATGAAGCGCTAAAGGCTCGAGCCGCAGCCAAGAATTTGCAGCTTCCCAGCTACCCGGCCCTTGAGGCGCAAAAGAAAGTCTCAGCCGCCTGGCTAGTCGAACGCTCCGGTTTCAGCCGGGGATACGGCCACGGACCGGTCGGGATTTCACGCAAGCATGCGCTCGCAATCGTGAATCGCGGAAACGCGACCGCATCAGAAATTGTGGCGTTTAAAGACGACATTCAGCAGCGCGTAGAGGACATCTGGGGTGTGGCCCTGGAACCTGAGCCAGTCTTCGTGGGAGTGTAAGCGGAGAGTCCTCGCGTATGCGAGCGCCGTCGCTCGTGCTCAGGATGAGCATATCGGCGACTGCCGCCCCAGATTGCAACCCGCTTTTTGGTATTTCCCCTGAGTTGGGGTGGGTACGCGTTCCGGCCCCGGCGGCAGCCGCCTCTATTTACTCATCGGCAATTGTTGCCGCCTCTTTAAAAATTGCGACAAACATGGGGCGTGTCAGCTTGCCCGTTTGAGTGTTCTGGTTAGAAGGATGATAGGAGGCCAATAACGTCTTTCCGTCCGCCAATTTGTACTTAGCCCCATGCTGGAAAACGTATGTCTTGCGGCTGCCAAGCTGACCGCGCCGTTTGAGGTAATTGAGATACGCATCAAAGCCGATCCGTCCCAGGGCGACCACCGCCTTCACATTATTGAGACCATCCAGCTCACGGTCCAGATAAGAAGCACAGTTCGTCAACTCCTGCGGCAGCGGCTTATTGTCGGGCGGAGCACAGCGAACCGCTGCCGTGATGTAGATGTCGTTGAGCTTGAGCCCGTCCAGCCGATCGGTCGCGTTTGGCTGATTGGCAAAACCAGTCTCGTACAACACTGGAAACATGAATTTGCCCGATGCGTCCCCGGTAAACGGACGCCCAGTGCGATTAGAGCCGTGCGCCCCGGGGGCAAGCCCAAGAATCAGAACCCGGGCGGCGGGATCGCCAAAACCCGGCACAGGCTTTCCCCAATACTCGCAATCCCGATAAGCCCGGCGCTTCTCGCGCGCAATCCTTTCGCGATACTCCACCAGTCGCGGACAGCGGGTACAGCCCACGAGCTCGGTGTGAAGCCGAATCAGCCAACTGCTATTTTCAGAATCAACAGCCATGTCTCAACTTTACAGGCTGGGCTTGACACATGCATAGGAGTCCATCTGAAGTTTGCGGCAAAATTCCCGGTGGCAGCGTCCAATAGTTGATAGCATCAAAAAAGCCGATCATTATGCCCAGAGATACTGGCCAACCAATGGGGGAAACGTCCGCGCGCATGGAGTCCGTGCTTGCCGATATTTACATAAAGAGCAAAAGTGAAACCTGTGGGCTGAGTCGCGCTCAATTCGACGACATCCTGGCGGAAATTAGCCGGAAGTATTTGCCTGGCGACGCGACGCAAAAAGAAATTTGCGATTTCTATGCAAGCCTTCGCGTGGAAGAACTCGCGCTGGCCCGGGCCTGCGCCACAGGAAATGAGCATGCTTGGGAAGTTTTCCTCACTCGCTATCGCGAGAAGCTGTACGAAATTGCCGGTTACATTACGAAAGAAAGTTCGACGGCGCGCGAATTGGCCGATTCCATTTACGCCGATCTTTATGGCACGGTAAGACGCGATGGGGAGCGAGCTTCGAAGCTGGCTTCCTATACCGGACGCGGCTCCCTGGAAGGTTGGCTACGCACAGTCATGGCGCAGGAGCATGTGAACCGCTACCGGCGGCAACGGCGACTGGTCAGCCTCGACGAGGAAGCCGAAGAAGGCGCACAATTTGCCACGGCTGAACCGGAAACCGCCATTGTGGCTGATCCCAGAGTAGAGGGTGCTGTCGACGAGGTTTTAGCCGCGCTGGGCCCGGAAGAGCGATTTGTGCTGGCCTCCTATTTTCTGGATGAGCGAACCTTGGCCGATATCGCACGTAGCTTGGGGGTACACGAATCTACCATCAGCCGGAAGTTGGATAAACTCGCTAAGTCATTGCGAAAGCAAATCTTGGCGTCATTGGGACGGCGAGGGATGAGCCGCCGCCAGGCTCAAGAGGCGCTCGAAGTCGATGTGCGCGACCTGCGCGTCAATATTCGCAGCCGGCTGGCGCAAGAAACCGGCAGACCGGCGTTCTCTAAAAAGAAGGCGGAAACCCCGGCAGGCGATGGGTCTTAGGTGACCCGTAACAACAAATGGCAGAAATACCCAAAATCGTAAAGCAGCGTCTGCAGGCGAATGCGAAGCTTGCAGACCATCCTGAACCGAATCTACTCAGCGCCTTCCTGGAAAGGTCATTAGGCCAACGCGAGCAGTCTGAGGTCCTGCGGCATCTGTCGCTGTGCATGAATTGCCGGGAAATCGTGTCGCTGTCAGGAGCTCAGCCTAACGTCGCTGGTGTTGTCTCGCTAACTCCTTCTCGTGCAGCCTGGCTCTCGTGGCCGGCCCTGCGATGGGGAGCAGCCATGGCTTGTATCATCGTGGTTGGCGCCGCAATCACGGTTCATCAGAGACATGAGTCTGTACAACATCCAGCCAGGCGGGCTTCCCTGTCGAGCCCTTCCAAGTCGGCCCAGGCAATCCCCGATATGGCGGCGCTTCCGCAGTCGCCGAATTTAAATCCCGGACCAGTTCAGGCAGCTAAACAACGAACAAGTCGAAGCAATTCCGGAAATCACAGAGCGGCCGATTCGATCCCGGTTGAAATGGCGGACGCTAAGATGCCCTCGCCATTCGCTGAAGTAGTTCCAGGAAGAGCCAAGGACGCTGTAGCCCCAAGCGATGCTGAACCGGCAACCGGCGGTGCCGCCATGAATTCGCCGACGAGCGGCACGTTCTTCCCGGATGACCTCGCGGCTGAAAACCTTGCACCACGCTGGACTCTGAGCTGGGATGGCGTTTTGCAACGTTCACTTGATTCAGGCAGAACCTGGCAAACGGTTCCGGTCGCAAGCCATTTAATTCTTCGCGCTTTGGCAGCAAATGGTTTGGATATCTGGGTGGGCGGCAAGGCTGGCGCGCTGTTCCATTCCTCGGATGCCGGTCAGCACTGGGCGCAAGTATTCCCAACAGCCAATGGCCAGTCTTTCGTTGGCGATATCGTCGGAGTAGAATTCCGCGATACTCTGAATGGCAAGCTAACCAGTTCCAACCGCGAAATCTGGATCACCTCTGACGCAGGACAATCATGGCAGAAACAGTAGTCGCCAGCGTCGATCCCCACAACAGTGGCTGTGCAAATATCCGTGCTCAATCGAAGTAACCGTACGCGGCCTAACTCCTTCAAACTTATTCTCTTCTTTGCCAACAGCGAATTGCGAGAGTCACCTTTATTTGTGCCCTGATTACTCCGAGAGCAAAATTCGCATTACTTCTCTCAAATGTGGATTACCAAAGTGACATTTACACCGCCAGGGTGCAGGGCTACTATCCAATCGTGGTTTGGCAGTTCTGGGGGAGGGCTGCCGAGGCGTCCTAAACTGAAAGGTTTAGGACGTTTTTATTTGCGAGCAGTAGCGCTTGAATCTTTGCATGTGGCCTGAGCACTACTCGATGCGACTTCCGCCGCGGTCCTGCATCAAATGTAGTGTTAAGATTAATTGGGCCCATCGATGGATGGGCTTTTATACTGTTTTGCTGAACGCGGCTTGGTTAAGCACCGTCCAGCGGAGGACCTTGATGGCAGGCAATGGAATACTTGAAGTAACAGATTCAAATTTCGACCAGGATGTTCTCAAATCAGAGACTCTCGTCCTTGTGGACTTCTGGGCGACCTGGTGCGGACCTTGTCGCGCCATCGCTCCTATCGTCGAAGAGTTGGCCAAGGACTACCAGGGCCGAGTGAAAGTCGGAAAAATGGACGTGGACCACAACAGCGCTACTCCCATGCGCTATGGCGTACGCGGTATCCCGACCCTGCTGGTGTTCAAAGGCGGCCAGGTAAAGGAACAAATCGTAGGCTACGTTCCGAAAGAGACGATTCAGAAGGCGCTGGACAAGCACATCGGCTGAGTCATTTCGATCGAGGATTTGAGCGCCCGGTCCCAGCCGGGCGTTTGTTTTTGCGCGCAGCAACGAGTTGGAATCCACATTCCATCGCAAGTGTCTCCCAAGCCCATATTCCGTAAGCACCGCGGCCTGTCAACGGGAACCCGAGTTGATGGGCTAGCATACAGACTTGTCCGCGGTGATGAGCGTCGTGCGTAGTCATGTAGGCGAACATGGCGACGCCCGGAGGCCACGGCCGGGCCCAGCCATCGCGCACAAAACGCTGGACGCGGCCTTGGGGATCGCTCAGAGCCTCTGCCAGCATCTGGAAACAGAGAGTGGCACTCTCCGCCAGTGCCGTCCGCGCTTGCTTCTGAGTGCAGCAGCTGCGATCAAGCCGTGCAGGCAACTTAATGTGGGGGGCGGAGAGTCTCAGCCACTTGCACCGGATGTTGTGGACGTGAGCGAAGATGTCGGCGATAGTACGGCTTTTGCGGCCAGGGATTTTTGCCCGCCATGCGCGAGCGTCAAGATACTCCAGCAAAAGCTGATTCATGCGATCGTTCAGGGCATAAGCCTGAGCAAAGTCGCAAGCTGGCACCTCGGAAGGACGTGGCATCGGACGCTCCTCGCCAGGCATGGACTCGGTCAATACTTCCGCAACACCCCGATCACTCTGCCCTGAAGCTGAACCGTGGCCGCCGGGACAATGATGGGCTTCATATTCACATTCGAGGGCTGTAACCGGATGTTGTCACCCTCGTGATAGAAACGCTTCAGCGTGGCATCCGATCCCCCGACCAGCGCCACCACGATATCTCCGTTATGCGCCGTCTTCGCCTTTTCTACCAAAACATAATCTCCGCTCATGATGTGTTCATCCTGCATGGAATCGCCGCGCACTTCGAGCACAAACACTTCTTTCGAGCGCACGAAATCAGCCAGAGAAATGGTCTCCGGATTCTCCACAGCTTCGATGGGCTGCCCAGCTGCGATTCGCCCCAGGAGCGGCAGCACCATGGTCGTATTCACGGACATCGCCTGCTTCAACCTGCCTTTAGGCGGCAGCAGATCTATAGATCGGCTGCGGTTGTAATCGCGGGTGAGCAAGCCTTTTTTCTCAAGGTTCGAGATGTGTTTGTGTACAGTCGCCAGCGAACTCAATCCCAGACCGTCTCCAATCTCCTCAAACGAAGGAGAGTATCCCTGCTTCTGCACGAACTCCGAGATGAAATCGTAAACTTGACGCTGCCTGCGTGTAATCGCCATGCCGCCATTCTAAGCGAACGAAAGGCGAAGTCAAGCACTTTAGGGTTCCTTTCAAGGCACCTCTTGAACCGAAGGGTTTGAGCACTATTTGTCTCTGTGCCTCTGTGACTCTGTGGTGAAATGGAAATTTCGTCAGGCGTAACCTTTCTGCACCCGACTTAATCCAATAGGAGAACCGATGAGGAGACTTTCATGCCAGAAAAAGTTATTAAGTCCGAAGAAGACTGGAAAAAGGAGCTATCACCCGAGCAGTATCGGGTAACTCGCAAAGCGGGAACTGAACCGGCCTTTACCGGAAAATATTGGAAGACCAAAGATCCGGGCACGTACACCTGCATATGCTGCGGCCAGCCGCTATTCAGTTCTGAGACCAAGTTCGAATCAGGGACCGGCTGGCCAAGCTTCTGGAAGCCCGTCGATCCGGGCGCAATTGCGGAAGAGACTGACAAATCCTACGGCATGGTGCGCACCGAGGCACGTTGTGCTCGCTGTAATGCGCACCTCGGGCATGTCTTCCCTGACGGTCCTAACCCAACCGGCTTGCGCTATTGCATGAATTCCGCGGCGCTTGACTTGAAACAGGACGAAAAGAAATAACGGATTGGTTTCCAAAAAACTCGGGCACCAGGTCTCGCTCCGGTGCCCAGAATTCTTGTGCGGCGTATTAGTTCGATTCGTTGTACATGACTTTGCTGCCATGCGCCAACGTCGCTGAAGTCGAAGCGCTAGCGGCAGCAGCTTTCTGTGGCTCGGGCTTGGCGGCTTCTACCGCCTTCGCTTGGGCCTGAGACTTTTCATTCTGCGGTTGCGCGCCTTGCTTTGTTTCCGTGCGCACTTCAACCGAGCCCTTTACCAGCGCCCCGTCCTCGATACACACGCGCGGAGTCACAACGTCTCCGGTCACGGTTCCCTCACTGCGGATGTCCAGACGATCCGCGCAATGGATGTTGCCAGTCACCGTTCCCATGACTACAACTTCCTTGGCGGCGACGTTCGCTACGATGACCGCATTGCGCCCAATGGTGACGCGGCTGTCAGTGAAATTGATTGTGCCTTCAACTCGTCCATCGATATAAAGCGATTCAGCACCGCTGATATCGCCCTTGATCACGACGGAGCGTCCAATCGTAGCCTGCTCCATGGAACTGGTTATGTTTTTGGGTGGTGTGTAAGGCGTTGGGGAAAATTTCGCGTCGTTGGCGGGATTTTGCGCTGGCTGCAACATCAGTGTCGGCCTTCCTTTGGTTCCGTGCGGCTCATCCTGATGCTTGCTTTAGAGCGCAGCCGCATGCGGCGGGTATGAGATCGTGGCCATTGGCCATCTTGAATATCGCACGCGCTGTAGTAATAGAGCAGGTTACGGAAGATCGTGCCAATCGGTAATTGATAGCTTCTTGGTTCGGAATTGTCGGGATTTGCCCCGATTGTTGCTGAAGTTGCTGGTTTACTTGAGGAATTCATGGATCACAGACTCAGATGATTACAGTCAACGGTTCCACAATCTAATCCCACGCCGCGGGGACGTTCACATAAGAGCCATTGAGAGCTGCAATCGACGGACAACCCAGCAACCTCAGCGTGCGCTCAACGTCCGTTCGTAGAATCTCAATCGCACGCGTCACTCCCGCTTCACCGGCCGCAGCCAGGCCGTACGCATAAGCGCGCCCACACAAAACCGCGCGCGCTCCCATACATATCGCTTTAACCACATCGGTCCCGCGGCGAACACCGCCATCCATCAACACTTCGACTTGACCGTTCACCGCCTTCACCACCTCAGGCAACGCTCGCACTGAAGCTGGAACACAATCCAGTTGACGTCCGCCGTGATTCGAAACTGAAATGGCCGCAGCACCCTCATCGACGGCGCGCCGCCCATCGTCGCCCGTAAGCACGCCCTTGACCACGATCGGCCCTTTCCAGTGCTCGCGAATCCAACGCAAATCCGCCCAGGTAACAGCGGCTGCGGCCAAGGCCGCATTAATATCAACTAGCGGCATCTGCCCTTTTCCCGGGATAATCACATTCGGTAATCCCGGCAAACCGCCATCGCGCAAGTAACTGACCAGCCATCCCGGATGCTTCAACATTTCTGGAATGTAAGGGATTTTCTCGAACACGCCGCCGCTGATCAGCTCTTTCATGCCATTGCGATAGTCGCGCTCGCGAATTCCTGCAACCGCAGTATCAATCGTCACCACCAGAGCAGAGAATCCTGCAGCCCGCGCTCTGTCGATCGCAGCCTCCGAAGCCCCGCGTCCGCCCATCAGATAAAGCTGGTAGAAAACCGGGCCGCTCGAAGCCGCCTTCACATCCTCGAGCTTGTGTCCGGAAATGGTCGAGAGAATGTAACCCGTGCCTGCCGCTCCCGCCGCGCGAGCCGCTGCTACTTCCCCGCCCGGATGCATCAGTCGGCTGTATCCGACTGGAGCAAGCAAAAACGGAAGAGCCAGATCAAAGCCCAGCACCCGCACACTTAAATCGCATTTCCCCAGCGCAACTGCGTGTCGAGGACGAAAGGTCACATCCTGAAATGCGCGGCAGTTTTCCCGCAGCGTAACTTCGCCCTCAGCACCGCCATCCAGATAATCGAAAACCGCCCTGGGCAACCGCCGCCGGGCTATGGGCCGAAAATCTTCGATGCAAACTACTCGTGGAGATGCAACTGTATGGGCTGCGTTCATCTGCTACTCCCGTCTCTAAACCTCAAAACAGACGATAGTACCACTCGGGAAACCGGAAGACAGAACCGGAAAGCAAGTTCAAGCCGAAAGGAAGGAGTTATATATCGATCCGCTTGTCGGTATGCCGCTTCACATACCAGCATGGATCGTAGCCGAAGTGAGGAAACAACGACTGCACACACACCTGAGTCTGCGGCTGCGCATAATCGTATTCAGTCTTGCCACTCTTCTGATGGATTGCGTAATAAGGCTGGATGGTCACGCTGGAAAACGGCTCGCGGCCCTTGGGAATCTTGAATCGAACTAAGAGATAATCACCCGCATACACCAGCGCGGCTAACAAAACCAAAGCACCCACCACGCGGACAATTGCGCCCCTCAACTGTTCCCTTCTTTCCGGATACTTCTTTGCACTCTACTGTATTTCGAATTCGCCAAATTCTTAGGGCAGGAGATCGAGGACTTCCTACTGGAAGGCTGCCAGATGAAGCGGCAATGTCGCGGCCACCGGCGTTCCCTCATTCGGGAGAACCGAAAAAACTAGCTCCCTGGAACCGCCAGCGGAGGCGCGCCACCCGCGACCTCGGCTTGACTGAATACCGCGTTTGCTCCCATGTGTGCTGGCTTGGGAGCCAGCATCTGTTCTTTCCGATAAACCAAATTACTGGCATTGAAGGTGGCAATTTCGAAGCCGTGTCCGTGTGTGATCGCATCCGTGGGACAAGCTTCGACACAATATCCGCAGAAAATACATCGGTTGTAATCGATGTTATAAACCTTTGCGTAGCGCTCCGCTCCGCTCACCCGATGCTCAGCCGTATTCTCCGCCGCCTCGATATAAATGCAGTTAGACGGGCAAGCGGCAGCGCACAGGAAACAGGCAACGCACTTTTCTAGTCCATTCTCATCGCGCTGCAAAACGTGCACGCCGCGAAATCGTTCCTGCAGTTGGGCGCCGCGCAGCGGTCCCGGTCCGTCAGGATAGTTTTCCACTTGCGTGGGCTGAAACATCTCCATAAAGGTGATGCTCATGCCCTTGGCGATAGCGGCGATGTTCTCCAAAATTGCCATACGTAACTAGTATAGCGGATGAATTGCGCTCGTCGCAGGATGATGGAGCAAATGGAGGCGCGGTCAGCGAGTGGCGAGATTGCGTCAGGAACCGGAACGTGATTCTGTCTGCTGAGCAGATTTCGCTCCATATAAGAGACCGGACGGCTAAGGTTGAACCTGGAAAACGAGGAAAGAAAGGCCCGGCTCAGGAGGATTTATGCCGATCCGGGCCTCGATCAGTTAACCGCAAGTCGATTGTAACGGAACGAAGAAATAATGTCTAGTATGTTTATGGACAAAGATATTGTACGCCACGGCCCCATTGACAAAGGCCCAATTCTCGCAATAATTCTACGTGCGAAGGGGGATGCCATGAAGACTCTCTATTCAGCAACCGCCGCCCTTGCACTGCTGGTGGCCGTGACCTCCGCGGGCAGCGCCGCAGGTTCCTCAACTCTGACTTTCATGTTTAAGAATGTCAATATTCATGGGGCCAAGAGCACCGTAGTCACCGGGATAAACAACGCGGGAGTCATGGTCGGCAATTACACTGATCAATCCGGGGTTTCTCACGGGTTCCGCCTGAGCAACGGAAAAGCAACGATTATTGATGATCCAGCCAGCACGGTAACGCGTCCCAGCGGGATCAACAAGGCGGGAGTCATCGTCGGCTACTACAGCAAAAGCGGCCGGCTTCAGGCTTTCGAGTACAACCAAGGAAAGTTCACCGATATCGGGCCCGCGGGAGCGAGCGCATCCGGCGCTTTTGGCATTAACGACCAGCAGGAGATTACTGGCGAGTTTTTTGATTCATCCGGCGCAGAGCATGGATTCCTGTTGAAAGCCGGGAGATACACCACTCTGGACGTTCCCGGAGCAACGTTTACGCAGGCCTATGGAATCAACGACAGCAGCACAATCACAATGATCTGGGGGGACTCAGCGGGCCAGGTTGAGTCTTCGATCTACCGCAACTCGAAGTACACAAGTATTAATGTCCCCGGCGCAACGAGTTCCTACGCCCACTCAATCAATCGCGCGGGTGACGTGATTTTTACCTGGCTGGACAGCTCCCACAACTTTCACGGAGCGCTGTTGCATTCCGGCAAGTACTACGACTTCGAAGACCCTCACGGAAACAGCGCGGGCAATGGAATCAATGACCACCACATGATTGTGGGCGCCTATCTGATCTCAAAGCAGGAGTTTGGAGGCTATCAGGCAAGCTATTAAACTATACCTTTGGCATCATTACCGGGTTTGACTTACAGTGATCCAAGACCTAGATTAAAAGAAGGTCTTTGCATGGCCAAACCCACCAGTGGGGGCGTCACGGCTTCGACGGAGATGCTTGCGGCCAAGAGGCATGCCGGGGTGCACACACCCGTAATCGCGTGCAAAATGATAATTGCCAATCAACAAATGGCATACGCAGCCTAATTAATTAG
>DASYOD010000033.1:0-11249 GCA_036008085.1 Terriglobales bacterium | reverse complement strand
GTCGATCCTGCGGAGCGCTCCGCATTCCTGCAACTTTTCAAGCCAGCCACAGCGGCCGAGATGCGTGCGCGCGCCGAAGCGTTCAGCAATCGCTTTCCTCAGTCGGCGTTCCTGGCTCACGCCTATGAAGCGGCAGCCCGTGGTTGCTTCGACCTCAGTGAATACGAGCTAGGACTCAGTTACGCGCAAAAATCTTTAGCACTACTTCCGGAAAATCCATTGCTGCTGGTTCCTGTTGCGGATGTGGAAGCGCGTCAAAATCTGAACTCCGCGGCTATTGCCCATGCCAGGGAGGCACTAGATGACCTCGATCGCTTCGCGGGGCCTTCCTCCGTTGGCAATGAAGATTGGCCCCACGTAAAGCAGCAGCTCAAGGCAACCGCGAATTTCGCGAAGGGTCGAGCTCTATTGCAAGCTGGGCTCACGCAGCCGGTAGGCGAAACGCGACGGGAGTTGCTGAAAAACTCTGAGGCAGCGCTGCTCGAAGCACTGCACTTTAACAATCAGGACCTGGAGATTGCCTATGCGCTGGGCCTGGCGCAACTCAGTTTCGGTAAAGCCACGGAGGCCAGCAACAGTTTCGCCGCAATCTATCGTGGGGGTAGTAAGCTCGCTCCCAAGGCGCTAGACAATCTTCGGACGATATATCGTCTGCTTTATCCCAGCGCAACCATTTCGTTCGAGACTTTCTTGCAGCAAGCCACGGACCGCTGGACGACCGTGCTCCAGAATTCGAACATAGTCACCGACCAGCAAAGCCACACAGAGCCCGCAGGAATGGCCTATTTCGGCTCCGATTCCTGCCGCACTTGCCATGCCGAAATTTACAAGGGCTGGGCAGAAAGCGGCATGGCGAAGATGCTTCGTCCTTACGCTCCGCAAAATGTTGTGGGAGATTTCAAGAACAACAATGAATTCTATCTCGGGGATGAAGCAGACTATCGAGACGGAAAGTTCCAACTGAAGCGTGCCCGGGATCGGCGTCTCTTTGCTCGGATGACCGTGCGCAATCACCGCCTCTACTTCGACATCTCGCAGTCTGACGGCAACTGGCACAGCTATCCTGTCGACTACACCATAGGCTCGAAATTTGAGCAGGCGTATGCCACAAAACTGCCGAACGGAGAAATCCACGTATTCCCGATTCAATACAACGTGCAGCACAAGCAGTGGATCAATTTTTGGAAAGTGATTGACGGCCCAGGAAGCCAGCGCGCAGACCCGCGCACCTGGGAGAGACTCGACGCCTCGACCAGCTATCAGGCAATTTGCGCGGTATGCCATACCAGCCAGCTGCGTAATGCCCATGGTGGTGGGTTCGACGTTAATGACGTGGAGTTCAAGGAGCCCGGAATTGGTTGCGAGATGTGTCATGGTCCTTCCGCTGGTCACGTTATAGAAATGAGTGAGCATGATTATCAACCGAAGGAACCGCTGGATCCACCGGTAAATTTTCACAAGATCGACAGCCGAAAGTCTGTTGCCATTTGCGCGCAATGCCACATGCAATCGGCAATCCGCAATTCTGGGCTCGACGGTGAATTGAATTATGTTTCCTCTGGAGAGTTCTTCGGAAACCGCTTGCGGCAGCCGTTCGGCGAGTTTTCCCGAAAGGGCTTTTACAAAGACGGGAGGTTTCGGCAAACAACGTTCATAGTTGAAGCGCTGGAACGCTCGCAGTGTTTCAAGAGAGCCGAACTAAGCTGCGGGACTTGTCATGATCCGCATAGCCGCGATTCGGCTTCGAATCCGACGTCGCTAAAATTTCTTGACGAACCGGACCTGATGTGCACTGGTTGTCACAGTCAGTTCAGAGATGCGGCCGCGATCAGCAGGCACTCCCACCACGCGGCAGAATCAGAAGGCAGCCGTTGCGTCTCCTGTCACATGCCTCGCATCATGGACGCCTTGCTGTTCCGAGCGCGCTACCACCAGGTTGACGATATTCCCAACGCGGAAATGACAAAGCAATTCGGCCAGGAGGAGAGTCCAAACGCGTGCTTACTGTGCCACACTGAAAAAAATGCCGGATGGGTGGGGCAGCAATTGTCCGGCTGGAAGGCACTGAGCGCGAGCGCCTCGGTGAAGACTAGTCGTTAAAACGCCTGTAGAAAACCAAGCCAATGAATCATGACGTCATCAATGCAATTGTCGTGACGTTAGCATCCGGCATTTGCGACGGCAAGTCTAACCTGAGCTTTTCCTCAGTTTGCGTGACCTTCAGGGACTGCCCATTGGCCAACAGGTGCGCCGAAACGACTCTGGGTGTGATTCCCCCGATTTCCAGCGCCGCGGATGGCCATTCCAGGACGTGAACGAAGATCTTGTTGTCTTTTGCAGTCGTGCGAATCGAAGCGATTCCTTGCACCGGTCCATAGGTAGTGCCGTAAATCGAATCGCCGTTAATCGAGAGCCAATCGCCGAT
This sequence comes from Terriglobales bacterium, assembly GCA_036008085.1. Classification (GTDB taxonomy): domain Bacteria; phylum Acidobacteriota; class Terriglobia; order Terriglobales; family Acidobacteriaceae; genus JABDBE01. The sequence continues at coordinate 8,824 of DASYOD010000033.1, read as the reverse complement.
CGCGCGCAACCGTTCTTGAAATTCCGGCTGAATAGTTCCATCCGGCCGGGGGCCGACGTTGAGCAGGAAATTCCCTCCACGGCTAGCAACTTCGACCAGACCTCGAATCAGAAACTGCGCCGACTTAAAGTCCCGATCGTTGACGTTGTATGCCCATTGATTGTTGATGGTCATACAGGTCTCCCAAAGCTGAAAGTCCTCAGGTTTTGGAACCACAGAATTGAGTTTCTCGTTGATGCTGGTGTCGACGGCATTGAATCGCACGTCCTTCGTCGGAATCCCTTTAGGGATAAATTGCTCCGGCGTCTCATAATCTCCAGGGATGCCGATGCGATCATTCACCAAAGTTGCCGGTTGGAGGCGTCGTATCAGTTCGATGAAACGCTGGCCGTCGTATTTCTGCTGGTCATGCAAGCCGTCAAACCAGATCAACACAACCGGTCCGTACCTGGTCAGCAACTCCGTCAACTGCAATTGCATGTATTCGAGGTAGATCGGCCACTCCGGTCGCGTTGGCTCCCCATTCCAATTTGCTGATGCCGGCTTAGAAGTGTCACGAAAGGCAGGATGATGCATATCCGGAGGCGAGTAGTAAAAGCCGAGCGGCATGTCCGCTTCTTTGCATGCTGAAGAAAGCTGCCGCACGATGTCTTTTCCGAAAGGAGTGTTGGTGATTTTGTAGTTCGTGTAGGAGCTGTCAAACATGCAAAAGCCGTCGTGATGCTTGGTGGTGAACACCATGTACTGCTGACCCGCGGAGCGCGCTAAATCCACGAACGCGCGTGCATCGAACTTTTGCGGATTGAAGCGCTTTGGTAATTCGACATATTCCGCTTCGGTGATGCCTCCCGTCTTTGGCGTCATGATGGGCCACGAGGCTTCGACGCTGGCGAGTGAGTACGGTCCCCAATGAATAAACATGCCGAATTTCGCGTTTCGATACCGGGCGGTGCGCGCGTCAGAGAAGATTGACGAGAACGCGACGGGCGTGAGCAGCGGCAGCCAGCCAGCTAGGGCTGCGATTTTGATGAAATCTCGCCTGCTGTGGAACATGCTTTGGTTCGGTGGGCAATTGTCAGGATTGGGCACTGTTCTCCCTGGGATCGTCGCACTTGTAGTTTTTCAAAGCTGACGGCATAGTGCAGAAGATATTTCTTCAGTTCGTCGGACTTCAAGCGCTTAAACGTCGATTGACCGCACAAAAACGGAGCTATAGTATCACTCCTCGCCTATCTGAGCACTCATTTGCAGTCGGGCGTCAATTCAAGACCTATTTTCGCTTATACCTTTAATATGTTTTTCGCTTTTCAAAAAATTGCATCGAGGGTATTTCATGTCGGGCAATCTGGAAGGGAAGGTAGTGATTGTCACGGGCGGCGGGGATGGCATCGGACGCGAGTGCGCCGTGGCATACGCGCGCGACCACGCGACGGTGGCAATCCTTGACAAAGATCTTACGAGTGCAAAGCGAACCGCCGATGAGCTGAGTTCGCCGGGCTTGGCTTTGCAGGTGAATGTCTCCGATGGCGCCGCGGTGAAATCGGTCATCGCAGCGGTGTTGAAAGAGTTCGGCCGAATTGATGCTGTGCACAACAACGCTGGTATTGCCACTCCGTCTAAACCGCTTCACGAAACCACCGAAGAAGAGTGGGACAACTTGCAGCAGAACAATGTGAAGTCGGTCTATTGGACCACGCGTTACGCTTTTGAAGCTCTCCGTGCCAGCAAAGGAACAATTCTTAACACAGCAAGCATGGTCGGATTGATCGGGCAGCAGGACCATGCCGCCTACGTCGCAACAAAGGGGGCGATGATTTCGCTTACCAAGGCGATGGCGGCAGATTATGCGCGGTACTCCATTCGAGTGAATGCGATCTGTCCTGCAGGGGTATGGACGCCGATGCTCGAGCAATGGTGTGGGGAACAAAAAGACCCGGAGAGCATTCGCAAGTATCTTGACGACATTCACCTGCTGGGGTCTTGCCCTCGCGGCGACGTCATCGCCGACGCCGCTGCATTTCTCCTGTCCGATAAGGCCCGCTTCATTACCGGATGCATTCTTCCCGTGAGCGGCGGAGCCGAATTGGGATACCGCCGATAGCGGCGGAGTGTACTTCACGCACTTCGTTGCGCCATGGCCAGAACTCCCAGCGCAGTCAGGATAATCAGCATGCCGAAGGCGAGAATGCGGTTGGTCACAGCCGAAACGCCGTTCCACTCACCAGTCATTACCCCGGCTGCGTTGCTCGTCACAATGATCATGCCCATGAGCAACGGCCAGCCGATCACGACTCCCAGCTGCCCCATCCAGGTTATGCCGATTGCGTACAGTGATTGGCCTCCAAGCCAGAACACGCCCATGAGCGCACCGCAAACCCAGCCGGTACCTGCGCCCTCGCCGGTGAGCCTTCCGAGCGTGCCGTTCTTGCGCAGAAGATAGCTGCAATAAACCAGGTTTGATATGAAGCCGCCGGAAACAGCTAGTGCAGTCACAACGCCGGTGCTCCATAGCTGGCTTGCGCCGAGAGCGCGCGCGCGACCCAAGGCATCTCCGCCGAATGCGTAAGAGAAATTCAACGCTGACGAAAACAGGCCAGATAGGCAACAGACCATAAACCCGGCAAAAAATGATCTGTGAGGCGCAGATTCGCCGCGGTTCCGAGCGGCGTCTCTCAGCATTCCCGCGCGCGCACAAACTGCGATTCCCACCAGCATAATTGCAGTTCCAACCAGGTAGGTGCGGCCTTGAGATGTGTGCAACTGTTGAGGACTGAGAATGAGGAGTGGGATCAGCGAACCCAATGACGCGCTCAGTCCCAAGATGATCGCCATTCCAAGCCCGATTCCGAGAAGATTCATTCCCAGGCCGGCCAGGGCGGATCCAATTCCCCAGCACAGTCCAAATCCCGCGATGCGAACGAGCACGGTCGTTGGAGTGAGTGAATACACTTCACCTAGATGTGGCACGGTCGCGGTCGTAAGCATCCAAGGCAGGGCGACCATTCCCGTCAAACTGTAAATCAGCCAGATGTGTTCGTAGTTCCAGCGCGGTGCAAATTTCATCGGCACCGCGAAAAGACCTTGCAGAACGCCCGCAAATACAACCGCTGCCAGTCCCATCCAGATTCCGAATGACATAGCGCCTCAAGTCTTGGGGTTAAGAAAAGGCTCTACGGCGCCCAGACTTCCAATGCCGCATGGAGAAACAAATTCGTGACATGGATCAACATCTGCTCAGCGAGTTGAGGGTTGCCCTGTTGCAGCACGTCAATGATGAGCCTATGAAGTCGAAGTTGCCTTTCCCACGGGCCGACGTCGAGCTTCTTCACCAGGGCCTTCATCAGAGTGAATGCATAAAGCGGCACCAGGAGGCGTCGTCCGTGCTCCCGCAGAACGGAGTTCCGCGGCTTCTCCAGCATAAGCATATGAAACCGCTGTACGCTATCGATCACCTGGCGCAGATCGCCGGTTCCGACGGAACGATGAATTTCTTGGAAGACAGCTTCCAGATCGTTCACGGGGAGTTTGTCTTCAGTGATTAGCCGTGCCGCCAGTCCCTCCAGAACTCCTCGCACTTGATAAATGTGAATGATGTCAGCTCGCTCGAGCTTCAGCACGCGCGCACTACGGCCGTGCCCTTTGGTTACGAAGCCCTGTGTCGCGAGAATGTTCAGCGCTTCGCGAACCGAGATCTGGGCCACTCCGTATTCGCGCGCCCATTTGCCTTCGACGATTTTTTCTCCAGGCGAAATTCTTGCAGCCAGAATCTCCTCACGAAGGCGCCGGGCAACGTTCTCTTTGAGCAGGCCGCGTGCAGCGACCGCATTCTGCTCAGTATGCATAGGTCTCGTAATGTACCACGCAATGCAAACGCGGACTGCTCGTGTGGAAGCGGCGGCGCAACGAGGCCATTTTTAAAGCTCGGCGACTGCAGCTCACACCGAAGTGGCGGCTGGTTTGACATGCCAGAGTAGAATCCCTCTTCGTGCAGTTCGAATTACCCAATCACTGCATTCCCAAGAGGCCACGATCATGAATAGAGGAACATCCAGACGAAATTATTTGAAGTTGATGGCGGCAAGCGCAGGACTGGCGGCAGCTGCGCCCCTTGCGCTCGCGCAGGAAGATGCGGCCAAAACATCGGCACAACAGGTTGGACCTCCTACGGGGCATGAGCGTCGCATGCAATGGTGGCATGAAGCAAAGTTCGGCATGTTCATCCACTGGGGGCTCTATAGCCTGATAGGCCGTCATGAATGGGCCATGGAAGTCGAAGGAGTATCCATCCCGCAATACGAAATGCTGGCAACGCACTTCAACCCCAAGCTGAACGCCGCCCGCGACTGGGCGAGATTGGCCAAGCAGGCGGGACAGAAGTACATGGTGATGACGACGAAGCATCATGAAGGCTTCTGCAATTTCGACACGAAGCTCACCGACTACTGCGCGCCAAAGCAGGCGGCGGGACGCGATCTAGTGCGTGAATTCGTCGATGCCGCGCGGGCAGAAGGCTTGCGCGTCGGCTTCTACTACTCGCTGATGGACTGGCATCATCCTGATGGAGCACGGTGCGCAACCGATGAAGCAGCGCGGCAGCGCTTTGTCGCTTACACGCATGGGCTGATTCGTGAACTCGTGACCAACTACGGGAAGATTGACATTCTCTGGTATGACGTAGATTGGCCGCTGACACCCGACCAGTGGGAGTCGCAGAAAATGAACGATATGGTGTTCCAGCTTCAGCCAGACATCATTGTGAACAACCGCAACGGATTGCCGGGAGATTTTTCGACGCCTGAACAGGAGATCCGCGCGGCTGATAAAGGCCGCGCTTGGGAAACCTGCATGACCCTGAATGACAGTTGGGGATACCACAAAGCCGACGATAACTGGAAAACACCGAAGACCATCGTCAACAATCTGATTACGTGCGCTCGAGGTGGCGGGAACTATTTACTGAATATCGGGCCCAAGCCGGACGGTTCAATACCGCAAGAGTCGATAGATATTCTGCAAACCGTGGGGAAGTGGACTTCACAAAACGGAGCCGCGATCTACGGGACCGAGCGCAATCATTTCGAGTGGCACGTGTATGCCAACTTCACACAGCGTGGAAATACGGCGTATGCGCACGTTACCAACTGGCCCGGGGACACGCCCGCCGAGCAATGGCTTACGTTCTATCAGCCGCCTTCGGTGATCTCATTGGGTGGCTGGAGGGCGAAAGTGAAGTCGGTGCGGCTGCTGGTTGGCGACAAACCGCTGACGTTCACGCAGGACGATTTGTCATTGAGGATCACCGGCCTTCCGCCGACTTCCCCCAGCGATCTCGCCACCGTGATTGCGATCGAGTGCGATGGTGAGCCGGCGCTCAGCCATGAGTACGTGAGAAAAACGCGGCCACGCTTCAAAGTCGGGGTGAGCCAGACAACACCCTGAGTGGTGCTGGGGTCACAAATCGTGGTAGCTAGCGAGACGGCTCTTTCACTTGGAGTATCTGATCGGCGGAAACTGATTCGAGACGCTGCACAATTCCGCTCGGCCAGGTGATCTCGATCAGTCTTATTTTCTTCGAAGATCCCAGTCCGAAGTGCGCGCGCTTGTCGCTGGCGGCGAGGTAGCTTCCCGCTGTACTTAAAAAACGAGTCTGCTGTTGCCCGCTCTCAGTCACCAGCCGAATCTTCGAACCGATTGCGTCACGGTTGCTGGATGTGCCGGTTAGATTCAGTATGAGCCAGTGATTTCCGTTGCCTACCCGATTATGCAAAATAATCGCGGGTCCATCGTTACAGTTGATCGCAACGTCGACCCGTCCGTCATTGTCGAGATCGCCGAAGGCAGCGCCCCGTGCCGCAATAGGCGTCGTGAAAATGGAACCGCTCTGCGGAGAAACATTCGAGAAGCGGCCCTGATCGTTTCTCAGGAGCAGCGGAGGCTCGAGGTAGCGAAGGGAAGGCTCAGTGAGTTGGATGTTGTCCATCACGTGGCCTTGAGCGACGAAGAGGTCGAGCCAGCCATCGTTGTCATAGTCAATCCATTTCGCTCCCCAACCCGAATGCGACAAGGTCGACGCACCCAGGCCGATCGAGTCTGTTACGTCCTCGAAGGTTCCCTTGTCATTGCGAAAAAGCTTGTATTTCTGATTGGCGAGAGCATTTACGAACACCGAAGGCCAGCCGGTGTTCTTGTAATCACCGAAATCAGCACCCATGCCCGCAAACGCGTGGCCGTTCTGGTCGTAACCCAGCCCGGAGATCAGTGCCACTTCCGTGAATGTACCTTCGTGATTATTGCGGAAGAGTTGCTCCGCGACCGAGTCGTTGGCGACGAAGATATCGGGCCAGCCATCACCATCGAAGTCATCGATCGCGACCCCCAGCCCTTTCCCCGGGGAACTCGCGATGCCACACTTCTTAGAAAGATCGGTAAACGTCCCATCTCCGTTGTTGTGAAACATGAAGTGCGTGATCGGTTCGAACTGGTCGGGATGGCAATAGGCGCGATAGCCGGGACGGTGTTCGCCACAGTAAACTTCCGAGAAGTCCCACTGCACATAACGACTGACCATCAAATCCAGACTCCCATCGCGGTCGTAGTCAACGAAGCACGCGCCCGTGCACCATCCGCTGCCGCCCACGCCTGCCTTGGCCGTAACATCGGTGAAGGTGCCGTCGCCGTTGTTGTGATAAAGAATATTTCCACCGAGGTTCGTCACCAGGAGATCGACATTGCCATCATTGTCGTAGTCTCCAGTTGCGACCCCCATGCCATAGAGCCGCCCTTGCAGCCCAGCCTTCTCAGTAATGTCCGTAAAGGTGCCGTCACGATTGTTGTGATATAGGCGGTTCCAGTAACGTGGATCAGATTTGTCTGGCGAACTGCCGCGTGGCATCGGATCCTGCAGCTTGGCGCCATTTACGAAAAACAAATCCAGCCATCCGTCGTTGTCGTAGTCAAAAATCGCGACTCCCGCACCCATGGACTCGGGAAGGTACTTCCGGCTGGTGCGACTAGCCTGGTGCTGGAAGCGAATGCCGGACTTTGCGGTCACATCTTCAAATTCAATCACCGGTTGAGTCGCAGGTGCCCGCATTGCACCCAGCAATTTGCCGGCGGGAGCGGCGGCGAGAGCAGTCAGCAGAAACGACCGGCGGTTGATCTTCGAGATCAAGCTATCGCTGTTCTCCGCGAACAGGAGGAGGGGTTGCGCGAGTTAAGTCAGTATACTTTTTGGCAAGAGCAGTATTGCCCAACCGCGAGTACACCTGGCTTAGCAGGCTGTAAATTTGCAGATCGATGACGCCTCCTGTTTGCGTGCAGGCGGCAGCTTCTTCTGCGTCCGCGCGTGCCTGTTGATAATTCTGCATCCGCATGTCGAGCTTTGCGCGCTCGTACCAAACAGCGCGGACTTGAGACGCCGATTGGACAGCGCGATCGAGATGGCGTTTGCTGCCGCTCAGGTCGTTACGCTTTGCCAGAAATCGGCCGTAGTTGTAATCGAGAAAAGCATCGTGATATCGTCCGGCCTGATTCACTTGCAACCCTTTTTCGTAGGCCTTCTCGGTACCATCCAAGTCTCCTGCGAGTTCGAGGTTCAGTCCTAGATAGTCCCATGCACGCGCGTCGTGCGGATTCAGCGTCGCGGCTTTGCGGAAATGTTCCACAGCTTGCGCAGCGGCCTTCGCCTTGTCATAAATCGTGCCCAATTGGAATTGTGTCTCCGGATCATCGGGATCAAGCTTGATGGCTTTTTCCAGCAGAGTCTGCCCCTCGGAAGATTGCCCTTTCATAAGAAGTATCTGTCCCCGCAACGCTAAGGCAGCCGGGTCGTCTGGATTTTTGTCCACTGCTGCGGCCGACAGGGCATCGGCCCGCATGTAGTCGCGTTGCTCAAGGAAGAACCGGCCGAAGTAGGCAAGTCCGCGTGAGTCATTCGGGTCCGTGTCCGTGTAGTGATAATAAAGCTCGGCAGCCTTGCTAATGTTTCCCTTCGCTTGCGCCAGCCGGGCCTGGTGCAGCACGATTTCGGGACAATCAGGGTAGGAAAGGCTTAGGGTGCGCAGCGCATTCTCGGTGATATCGAGAGCATTGACGGTCAAAGCCTTCGAAACCTGTGCGAGTTGCGCCTCCGCGCCGGCGCAGGGCCCGGCGACAGCAGGCCATGTGGCGCACACAGCAAACAGCAGCGAAATAAACGCAGTCCTCACGCCTTCATTCCTCGGTTATAGGCAGGACCTGGTCTGCTTTTACATTGTGCAGCACCTGCACCGTCCCACTCGGCCACTTCAATTCGATTTCCTTGATGACAGTATCTGCGCCCAGTCCAAAGTGAACGCGCGGATCGTTCGAACTCGCGTAACTTCCAGCGGTCGTGACGTGGTTGTACTGCACCAGGCCGGATGCGGTTGTCACTTTGATTCGCGTTCCGATGCCGTTACGGTTGCTTTTCACCCCGACGGTCTTGATCAGAATCCAATGATTGCCGCCGGTTGAGGTGTTGTAAAGCAGTTCTGCCGGACTGCCAATCGCCGAAACCACAACGTCAATCTTTCCGTCGTTGTTAAGATCGCCGAACGCGCACCCGCGGTGGGCGGCACGAATCTGCATGCCAGGACCAGCATCACCGCTTACGTCTTGAAAACTTCCGTCGTGCCTATTCCGAAAAACGGCATTGGCCTGCCGATAGTGCTGCTGACCATCTAAATCAGCATTCTCACTCACGTGCGAGTTCGCCGTGAACAGATCCTTGTAACCATCGTTGTCGAAATCCTGAATTCCAGCCCCCCAGCCGCTCATTTTCAAGCTCCGAAATCCAATACCTGCC
>DASYOD010000032.1:0-2994 GCA_036008085.1 Terriglobales bacterium | reverse complement strand
GGTTGTTGCATTGCGGCCAGGCAGTAGCGGCCATTGACGATACAGCAAGCAGGGTTAAAGTAATACAGCGTTTCACGGCAACCTCCGTGCAGCATTAGAGGACAGCGGATTCTGCGAAGGTTGTTTTAGGAAGATGCTGCGGCTCCATAGATCGAGGCGCGGATACTGTAGTAATGCAAAAGTAATCATGTGTTTACCGCAAATGGGACACGACGGTGAGAAGTGGGATAAGTCTGTGAGGGGTGAACATCAAAATTCCCGCCCAAGCAAAGGTTTGACGGGGCAGCCTCCAGAGTTTGGTTTGACCCGGCAAGGACCCTGTGCCACACTGCTGGCGGATGTTCCTGCCATGCGCCGCTTTGCTGTGCCGTCCCTCATCTTCATCTGCAATTGCTTAATGATCTCGTTTTTGCTCGTGTGCTGCGCTGTCACGATGCTGGCGCAGGGGGCGGGTCCGACGGTGGACAATGGCTTGCGGGATTCTGCGTCGTTATATATCACCGCTCCCGGGACAGGCATTGTGGTCGCAACCGTGTCTGCGGAAAAAAAGAACGGTCACCTTGATCGCCAGGCGCTGCTTCAATTGATCAACCGGTCAGCCCAGACAGCGGTTTGGCAGACCACAAACGATATTGTGCAAGGAGCGTTTCAGGACGAGGTTTCGCAAGGAGTGTTTACCAACGTAACGTACGGAGAATACGAGATTGAAGTGAGCGCGGCGGGTTATGTGAGCGAGCGCCGCCAGTTGCAAGTGGTCAATTCATGGAGCCCGGTGCAACTAAAGTTTACGTTGAAACGCGATCCCGAGGCGATCAACCTTGATGTGCCGGATATGGGGCTCTCCGCGAAGGCGCGCAAAGTCGTGAAGCGGGGCGTCTCGGCGCTGAAGTCGAACAATCTGAAGGAAGCGGAGAAACAATTGGGCGCAGCCTATCAGTCCGATGCATCGAGTTCGGACGTTAATTTTCTGCTGGGCTATTTGTATTACGAGAAGAGCGATTACGGGCGGGCAGCGGATTACCTGCGTGCCGCTAGCAATATCAATCCCAGAAATACGCAGGCGCTCACGCTGTTGGGACGAGCGAGATTGCAACAGAAAGACTATCCGGCGGCGCGCTCGGCACTGGAGCGGGCGGTGCTGGAAGATGGGAATAACTGGCAGCCGCACAATTTGCTGGCCGATACGTATCTGCATCAAGGCAATTACGACGGTGCACGCGACGAAGCCCATGTGGCAATCGAAAAAGGGAAAGCTCTGGCCAGTCCAGCGGAGCTGGTGCTGGGAGAAGCACTGGTGAATTTGGGCAATAACAAGGAAGGGCTGGAGGCATTAAACCGGTTTTTGGAAGAGTCGCCGCGCCATCCCATGGCGGGGCAGGTGCGCGGCCTGATTGCAGAAATTGAAGAACATTTTGCAAATCCTATCGCGGTGGCCTCGGCGGACGCAGGCGCGTCCAAGTTGGTGGGAGTGGACCCCCTCCAGGCTCTTGGCGCTCCGCTATTTTCTTTGAAGTCGTGGCAGCCGCCAGGCATCGACGAGGTCAAACTCAATGTTGCCGCGGGAATGGATTGCCCCACCGAGAAGGTGATCGACGAATCGGGGAAACGGGTTCAGGAATTGGTGGAAGACGTGATGCGGTTCGCCGCGGTTGAAGACCTGTTCCACCAAAGACTCGATGCCTACGGGCTTCCCATTCGCACGGAAACACGCAAGTTTAACTATGTCGCTTCGATTTCGGAGCAGCAGCCAGGGTTTCTTTCGGTAGATGAATACCGCGCCGACAAGTTGAGCCTGACCGGCTATCCGGACGAGATTTCCAGCACCGGATTTGCGGCGCTGGCGCTGGTGTTCCATCCGCACATGCGCGACAACTTCGAGATGAAATGCGACGGACTGGGAGATTGGCGCGGACGTGCGGCCTGGCTGGTGCGCTTCGAGCAACGCGACGATCGCACCAGCCGCATTCATAGCTACAAGGTCGGGACCCAGATTCACCCGGTCAAATTGAAAGGACGCGCCTGGATCACCGCCGACAAATTCCAAATCATGCGCATAGAGTCAGAGTTGGTTAGTCCGATGCCAGAAATCCAGCTTCTCAGCGAGCATCAGGTCGTGGAATACGGGCCCATCCCGTTTGCCGGAAAAAGCACGACTCTATGGTTGCCGAAGAGCGCGGAAATTTATTTTGAATTCCGCCATCATCGCTACTATCGGCGCCACAGTTTCGATCACTACATGCTTTTTGCCGTGGACTCCGAGGAAAAACGGAAAGAGCCTCAGAGCAAACCTGCCGATAAACCGATCGCGAAGGATGGGAAGAAATCATCGTAGAAATGTAGTTCTTGGGCCATCAAAATATGGCCGAAGGCGGCGCGGAATATTCCGGGCAGATCGAAGTGCGAGACTACCTGCGCTCTCTTGCAGACGGCTAGCCGATGTTCAGGTCAGCGTAGTGGGCGAAGCTGGAGAGCGCTACCTGGTCGCTGCCGGGTATGTAGAAGCCAAACTTGCCCAGGCTGAGATTAGCGCCGGGCTGCGTCCAGCGATCCACGACGGTCCAACTGTTCCCCTGCTTGATCTGATGGACGATCTCCGTGGGGGTCACGCGGACGTGGAGCGTGCGGAAACTTTTCTTCTCGCCTTTATGGGGAACGATGATCTCGTTCGTCTTGTTCCCGTTGTGAATGACGCTGCGATAGAAATTGTTGTCATCCATTTGGAACAGGACGTAGTTCTTGGAGTCGGTGTAGTTGAGCACCCATTGCAGCAGGTGACCCTTGGTAAGCATCGCGGAAAACATAAAGGTGCCCGAGGTAGGAGCGACGCCGTAAAGAGCGAAGTCCCCGCCTTTGCGGGTGAAAGAATCTCCCTCATGTTTCCAGGCCCCTGGGTCATCAAACTTCGACATGCCGTTCGGGGCGAGAGGCAAATCCAAAGTCTTCGATTGACCGGCGATAACGTCGAGCGTGGTCGAGCGCGTGAACCTGTCGGCG
>DASYOD010000031.1:0-25501 GCA_036008085.1 Terriglobales bacterium | reverse complement strand
TCGAAGACCATCGCATGACGATTGCGATTCGAAGCCCAGCCCGCAAAACTATCTTCTTAGCCGTCTGCCTGACGCTCACCACGGTTTATATCGGATTCGTTGTCCGTGGGTTTGTTGCCGATCATTTTTCAGAGAAACTTGATCTCGCGAGTCTGCAGACGGCGGCGAAACTGGAACCTGAGAACGCGTATTACCAATACCGCCTGGGCAACTATTCCTTACAGGCGCAGCAGTCGCCAAAGACCGCGATATCGTTTTTCAAATCAGCCACTGCGCTGAACCCGTACGACGCGAGGTATTGGCTTGAGCTCGCCAGAAGTTACCGCAGACTAAACGAACGAGATCATCAGAAAGATGCCTTGCAACACGCGACCACTGCTGATCCATCCAATCCCGATGTCGCCTGGGACGCGGCGAATTTCTATTGGTCCCTAGGCGAAACAGATGAGGCGTTGCGTGAATTTCGCATAGTTCTACAGAACGATTCCTATCTGCCCCCTGCAGCTTTGGCCGCTTGCTGGCGAATTAAACCTGATGTCAAAGCTTTGCTGCAGAACGTGGTGCCGCGTTATCCCGACACCTATTCGACGTTCCTGGATTTCTTGATTTCAAAAAACGAACCGGATGCCGCGATGGCAGTTTGGAACCAAATGGTGGAACTGCATCAGCATGTGGATCGGCGTCATGTTTTCGACTATGTGCGGTATCTGATCAGTGGCAGGCGGGTCGGGCAGGCTCTGCGGGTTTGGGAACAATCGGCAGATCTGTGCGATCTCTCTGAATATCAACCTTCGCTGGAGAATTGCGTGGTTAACGGAGATTTTAGCTGGCCCGTATTGAACGGCGGCTTTGACTGGACGTACGGAAAATCACCCGATGTTTCACTTTCGCTGGACCCGATTGAATCGCATGCCGGCCACCGTTCGCTGTCGATGGTTTTTGACAGTCATGGAATTGAAGATGCTGGTATTCGCCAACTGATCCCGGTCGAGCCGGGTACGAAGTATGAGTTCTCCGCGTATTTCAAATCTCAGGCTTTAGAAGGCGCAGGCGGACCGCGCTTCGTGCTCGAAGATCAATTCACCGGCACTAAATACTTCGCCAGCGATGACCTTAAAGACGCGGATGTGTGGAAAGAGGTTGAAGGAAGTTTCAGCACTGGGGTTGATACGAAACTGCTGGTGCTTCGAGTTCAGCGTGTACCTGCCGGAAACGCGATTCGAGGAAAGTTGTGGATTGCGGATATGCGCCTCACGCCGCGCAACCTTTCTCAACAGCAGATTATCGCAGGTGCCCAGTGACCTCTTCTGTGCTGGTTCCGCTAAGGAACGAGTCGAGCTTAAGCCAGCCGCCTTCCAGTTCACTCCTGGATCGAGTTTGCTTCTACGGCGTAGTTGCGCTTTTGCTGTTCGGCCCGTTGGCCTTTGGCGCGGTCGAGTCATGGTCGATTGCGATTATGGAGGTGGGGACCGCTTTGCTTTTCGCTCTGTGGAGCGTGCGGCAAATCTTAGCGGGCGAATTGGAAATTAGAAGCAATCCGTTATTTAGGCCGATGTTGCTTTTTGGCGCTCTGATTCTGTCGCAGCTCGTAACCGGACGCACCGCCTATCACGCCGCAACCTTTTCCTCAGCCCTGCTCTATTGCGCATACGGAGTTTTATCGTTCCTGGCAGTTCAATGCCTGCGCCGAACCTCGCAGCTCAGGACTCTGGCATGGGTTCTTTCCGGATACGGTTTTGCCCTCGCCGCCTTTGCCTTAGTTCAGGGTATTGCGGGAAACGGCAAACTCTACTGGCTAAGAGCTCCTCAATCCGATGGCTGGATTTATGGACCCTACGTAAACCACAACCACTACGCCGGACTGATGGAAATGCTGACTCCGATTCCGGTAGTTTTGGCTTTGATCGGCGCGCTGACCGCCCGGAGCAGGGCGCTGGCGCTCACTGCGGCTGCGGTCATGGCCAGCACAATTTTTCTTTCTGGATCTCGAGGCGGCATGGCAGCCTTCGCTGCGCAAATGATCCTGCTTGCGGGCTTTCTGTTCAAACAACAAAAAGACCGGATAGCCAACTTTGCATTTACCGGATTCCTGGCTCTTTCCCTGATATTGCTGCTATGGCTCGGCGGAAGCGACTTGGCAGAGCGCGTGGCCAGTGTAAACACCGGCACGCATGCAGATTTGTCTACAGCCACCCGACTCACCATCGACCGCGATGCACTGAAAATCTTCGCACGAAAGCCACTGGCAGGTTGGGGGCTGGGTACCTTTGGCGTAATTTATCCGAGCTACAGCAGTCTCTCCACTAACCTGAAAGTGGGCATGGCTCACAACGATTATCTGCAATTGCTGGTTGAAATGGGAGCTGTCGGCTTCGTTATTATGCTGTGGTTTCTGATAGCGCTGTTTCGTTCGGCCCTTCGAAAATTAAACTATGCTTCATCCGCCACCAATGCCGCGATGACATTGGCTGCTCTGCTTGGCATCAGCGGAATTCTGGTTCACAGTTTGGTGGATTTCAACTTGCAGATTCCCGCGAATGCCATTTTGTTTTGCGTACTCTGCGTGATAGCTGCTAATAAACCGTGTTCAAGCCGGCATCGTCATTTTCACGAAGTTGGCGTCACGCGAAAGAGTGTACTCGTATCCCCGGCGCACGATTTTGAAGTGATCTGACCTTATATTCTGTCGACATCCATCCTCGGCGAAAAGCTCGCCTTGCGGGTCTTTGCACCCTCTTCTATCATCAAAGCTAAGACGGGGTATTCATGGCTGACGAAAAACCTTCCAAGCCGCAAGTGGCGGACAGTCCGATCGCAGACGTATTCGAGAAACGCCATCCTTCGCAGGAAGAAAAACGATGGGCGGAAAAAACGCTCGCCCCCACGTTGGAAAAGACTCCCGAGCGTCCCATCGGTGCGCCTACTGGCACGAACCGTGACGAAAACGGCCACGCCCGCTTTTCCACGATATCCAACGTTCCCATTCGCCGTTTGTACACCCAGGCCGATTTGCCGCAAGACTGGAACCATGACCAGTACCTCGGCTACCCTGGGCAACCGCCGTATACCCGCGGCATTCACGCAACCGGATATCGCGGCAAACTTTTTACCATGCGCCAGTTTTCTGGTTTCGCTTCGCCAGAGGAGACTAACCAGCGCTACAAATATTTGCTCGAACATGGAGGCGGCGGTCTATCCGTTGCCTTCGATCTTCCTACGCTCATGGGCTACGACTCCGACCATCCTGCCAGCGAGGGCGAGGTCGGCAAGTGCGGAGTGGCCATCGACTCGCTCGAGGATATGGAAATTCTTTTCGGCGGAATCGACCTGGAAAAGACCACGGTTTCCATGACCATCAACTCCCCCGCATCGGTGCTCTGGGCCATGTATTTGGTAGTTGCAGAAAAGCAGGGAGCCGACTGGAAGAAAATTTCCGGCACCATTCAAAACGACATTCTCAAGGAATACATCGCGCAGAAGGAATACATTTATCCTCCGGCGCCGTCAATGCGTCTGGTAGTCGATACTTTCGAGTTCGGCGCGAAGTTTACCCCGCGCTTCAATACTATTTCGATCAGCGGATATCACATTCGCGAGGCCGGTTCCACCGCCCTGCAGGAACTGGCGTTCACGTTGTACGACGGCGTGGAATATGTGGAATGGGCGCAGCGGCGGGGGCTGGACGTCGACGAGTTCGGTCCACGGCTCAGCTTTTTCTTCAACGCGCACAACGATTTCTTCGAAGAGATTGCCAAATATCGGGCTGCGCGCAAGATCTGGTATCAGGTGATGAAAAACCGGTTCAAGGCGAAGAACCAGCGCACCTGGTTGATGCGGTTCCATACGCAAACAGCCGGTGTCTCGTTAACTGCGCAACAACCGATGAACAACATCGCGCGTGCTGCCATCCAGGCACTGGCCGCGGTGCTGGGCGGAACCCAGTCGTTGCACGTCGATGGCTATGATGAAGCGCTGGCATTGCCCACCGAAGAAGCTGCGCGCATCGCCTTGCGGACCCAGCAAATTATTGCCTACGAATCCGGAGTGGTGCAGACCGTCGATCCGCTGGGCGGATCTTACTTCCTCGAGAATTTAACGCTGGAAATGGAGAAGGGCGCCTTCGACTACTTTGGCAAACTTGATGCAATGGGCGGCATGGTCAAAGCGATCGAGCGCGGATATCCGCAAAAAGAAGTTGCTGAAGCTTCCTACCAATTTCAGCGGGCAGCCGAGGCAAAGGAAAAGATTATTGTCGGAGCCAATGATTTTGTTATTGAGGAAGAATCGCCTCACATCCTTTATATCGATGAAAGCGTGGCTCACCACCAGAGCACGAAGTTGCGAGCTCTCCGCGCGCGAAGGTCGAATGAGGAAGTAAAGCGACGATTAGAGGCGCTGAAAAAAGCTGCTGCCAGCGAACCCAAGGCAGGGATGAACGGCAACGTTTCATCCGCCAATACCATGCCCTACATCGTGGATGCAGTGCGCGCCTATGCAACGGTTGGCGAGATTTGCGATGCTCTCCGCGAGGTTTACGGAACTTACACCGAAGCGAGCATTACATAATCGTTTGCGCGGCAAGGCGTCGCAACAACACAAAGCTTGAGCCTTGCTAAGAAACTCGATCCAGAATTGGAAACCCCTCATCGGCAAGTTGAACACGACGGTTACGCCGTCATTCACGATGCAATCCCTGCAAAGGTATTGAAGAGCATTGAGCTGAAGCTTGATGGTGTGCGAGCCGGACAACGAAATCTCCTGTCCTTACCGCTCATAAAGGAACTCGCGGCGTCGCAACTCCTCCGTGCGCTAGTTGAGCCGGTGCTGGGGCCGAACTCCGTCGCAGTTCGGGGCATATTATTCAACAAGCAACCGAGTGCAAACTGGAAAGTCATTTGGCACCAGGACTGCGTGATCGCAGTTCGAGAGCAAAAGAAACTAGTTGGTTGGGGACCGTGGTCGGTTAAACAGGGAGTTCATCATGTGCGTCCGCCCGTCGAAGTGATGGAGCGAATGGTGGCGCTGCGGATTCATCTGGACGACTGTGGTGCGTCGAATGGCCCGCTGCGCGTCTGTCCTGGCACTCATCGGCACAAGTTCCTGTCAGACGAGCAAATACTGCGCTGGCCAAAGGAAGCTGCGGTCACGTGCACTGCTGATCGGAGTGATGCCATCCTGATGCGTCCTCTGGTACTTCACGCTTCCACAGCGGCAGCACTCCCGTCGAATCGGCGGGTCATTCACATTGAGTTTGCGGCCGAAGACCTGCCTGACGGCATGGAGTGGTACGAACGGATCTGAGCCAGGAGTAGGAGGTCGCACACGGGCATAGACCATGGCTGTGCGACATAGCGGTCTGCTATCCTTCTAGGTCTGACTTTCGTCAAATGTTCGTATGCGAAAAGCCATCCATCACCTGAAGAAATCTGATCCGGTACTCTCTGCCATCATTGAAAAGGTCGGTCCCTTCCGCATGGAATTTGACGAACCTGCGTTTCACAGTCTGGCTGAGGCGATCGTCTATCAGCAATTGAATGGCAAAGCTGCAGTAAAGATTTTCAACCGGTTTACCGCGCTCGCCGGGGACCCCGTCACTCCCGAGGGCATTGCCAAACTTACCGATGAACAACTGCGGTCGGTCGGCCTTTCGAAACAGAAATCTTCTTATCTGCGCGACATGGCAGAGCGCACCATTCGTGGCGAGTTGGATTTCAGTCGCCTGGTCGACATGACCGACGTCGAGGTTATTAAACACCTGACGCAGGTGAAAGGCGTCGGGGTTTGGACCGCGCATATGTTCCTGATGTTCAGCCTGAGGCGGCCAAACATATTACCTACCGGCGACTTTGGCGTTCAGATGGCGATTAAAAAGCATTACAAAAAGCGCAAGCTGCCGAAGCCGTTGCAGATGGAAAAAATCGCAAAATGCTGGGAGCCGTATCGCAGCATCGCCTGCTGGTATTTGTGGCGGAGTCTGGACGTAAAGACGATGTGACCGCGGACACGGCACAGTACGCATTCGTGTTGTATCCTAGAGCGTTCGCTTTGAAGGCAGCGCGTCAGTCTGCACTGGAAAATGCCAACCGAAGAAAAAATCCGCGTCCTAGTCGCCAAACCCGGACTGGACGGCCATGACCGGGGCGCAAAAGTAATCGCGCGAGCCTTGCGCGATGCGGGGATGGAAGTTATCTATACCGGCCTGCGCCAGACTCCAGAGATGATCGTCAACGCCTCCGTACAGGAAGACGTCAACGTTATCGGGCTTTCCATTCTCTCCGGCGCGCACAACGCCATCGTTCCACGCGTAATGGACTTACTCAAGCAAAACAAGATGGACGATGTAATCGTAATCGTCGGTGGAATCATTCCCGATCAGGACGTAGCCCACCTCAAAGAAATTGGCGTCGCGGCAATTTTTCAGCCCGGCACTGCCATGGACACCATCGTTCAATTCATTCGCAGCAACATCAAGCCGCGTTCAGTTCCCACGGCCGGCTAATGAGCGGGATCAGCGCCTCGCGTTTACTAAACCTCCTCTCTCGCACTATCGGCCCCGCTCCTTGGTATTGGAAGACCTTCCCACGCGTCGATTCCGTGGCCTCTCGGCGTTTCGCATGGACTCATCACGGCAGCGAAGGCCCGTTGGGTTACCTGGTCTCGCTCGGTCTGATGAACGAACCGAATGAAGCGTGCATCGCATTGAATACGTATTGCCGTCCATTCTTCGTCCCGCCTTCGCATCTGGGGATCTGGTGTCCGGAAGGACGCAGTATTCGCTTGACCTGTTTTGATCCCGCGCAACTAAGAAGTTTTGATCTTTCGGAAATTGCCGGATGGTTCAAGCAGTCTGCGGACCGCATCTATGCCGCCACTGAGCCGCTGGCTGATTTTGAGGTCCCGCTTGGACTCAGTGCGGGCATGCACAAAATCGAAGTACCATCCGAATTGCAGTCGGTCGACGAGTTGATCGTGCCCACTAGTTATCCGGCGAAAGAGAAAGATGATCCGGCGTTTGCGTTATATGTCTTTTATCCGCAGGCAGGATTAGTAGAAGTACTTCCGCAGAAATGGTTCACGGCCAGCACATACCAAATTGGGAAGCAATGGATTACCCGAGCCGCACGCGATCCCGAGTCGCATCGCATCTTCGGTGAGTGCTTCGGCGTGGGGAATTTCCTGCTGGAAGAAGATGGTTGCGGGCTCGATCAATGGATTTCGGAGGTCGCCTAATCTTGCCACCGTTCGCGTTTTGAACAGAAGCCTTATTAGAACTCGAAGTAACCGTCGCCCGAAGCTCGACGACCCCCCTCAGTGCCGGTAGCCGAAAGCAGCCCTGCAACCCCACGCAGATTCTCCCAGGCAGCCTGATTCAACGCCGGGTCTGAGCTGACCAGATCACGAATCATATTCCACGCAGCAATATTGAGCGCGCCTTCTGGTGGAGGTCCCATCGCGAGCGAAACTGAGCACTGCGGGCAAAAACAGATGCGCTGCGCCGTAGACTTTTGCCGCGGCCGAATTCCCACTGTCTGCGCAAACATGTAGACGGCGACAGATTTGTGCCCCGTGTCGAGCTCTCGATTGCAGCGAAGACAATACAGGTTTTCCAAATGCGCCTCCCGCCAGCATTCAGCGACAAGAAGAAATACTGGCGCGGCCCGGCCAACATCGCAAGTATGCAAAGGGATTCGTCTTGAGCTTGGTCGCATGCGCGCTTCGCGGAAAAATGAGCCCGAACCAAGGTGTGCTCTAGTCAGAAACGGACAGGATCGTGCACTCTGCTGCTATGACCGCTGGCGCAGGTAACGGAATATCAGTTGTATTGCGCCCAAGTCTGCCTCCAGTCAAAAATTTCCGGCTGTCGCAATTGCGACGTTTGCGTGAATGCGAACAGGTGGCGGCGGTTTGCTATCGCATTCGTGGCGGAGAAATTGAATTCCTCCTGGTTCGAACCAACAGCGGGCACTGGACTTTCCCCAAAGGCAAAGCCGAACCGGGATTGACCCACGCCCAGGCCGCTGCGCTCGAAGCGTTCGAAGAAGCAGGAGTTCACGGCCGCATGGAGGAAGCATCGTTCGCCAGATACATCCGCCGCAAACGTGGCGGCATGCGAGATCTGGCGCGAGCAGACAAATCCATCGAAAAAGAGATCGCTATTCAAGCTCATCTTTGTGAGGTTTCGCGACTCGAGGCACCCCAGGAGGAGTACCGAAATCCCACCTGGTTTTCTGCCAGTAAAGCAAAGCGGCGATTGTGCGAGGATCGCACCGCTGACTTTGCAGCCGAATTAGCCTGCGTGGTCGATCGGGCGGTTAGCCGCGTCTCTCGGTTGCGCAAAGCCGTGTCCATCAGCCGCTAAACCCATGTCCCCTCTGGATCTAACCTGCCGTCCCCGAAGCCAACAATCGAAATGCTCAGCTGCGGAATCTAATGACCCATGCGAGTGCGAAGTCGTCTAATCGGTTTCATCGCAGTTCTTCAATCTGTCCTTTTTTTGACTCATTTTCTGTTATATGAAACCTGGACTTACCCAGCCGAAAGCGGAACTCCTCTGGCGATGTGGGTCAAACCGCTTCTCGTGTTCTTGTCGGTAAGTTTTGTAGCCGCTTCACTACTTGCCTTCCGCTACACCAACACGCTGGTCCGAACGTTTTATCGGATCGCAGCCATCTGGGTAGGACTACTCACTTTCCTCTTCATTGCAATGCTGGCCTCGTGGTTCATTTTCGGAGTGGCCCGCGTCGCCGGATTAAACGTTAACTTCCATCGGCTCGTCGAAGTGCTTTTCGGTATCGCAATAGCGGCCGGGCTCTACGGCGTTTTCAACGCCAACTGGACGCGAATCACGCGAACAACCGTTCAACTTGCGAATTTGCCTGAGGCATGGCGCGGCCGAAAAGCGGCACTAATCAGCGACGTCCATCTCGGGCACGTGCGGAACGGCGGTTTTCTGCGCCGCATGGTCGCCAAGATTCTTAAGGAAGAGCCGGACGCAATTTTTATTGCGGGTGATTTATACGACGGAACCGCCATTGACGCCAATCGAGCCGCAGAACCATTGAACGGGTTAACAGCTCCACACGGTGTTTATTTCGTCGCGGGAAATCACGAGCAGTTTGGAGACGACAGTAAATACCTGAGCGCCATCTCTGCCGCGGGCGTGCGCGTCCTGAGCAATGAGAAAGTGGAAGTCGACGGCTTACAGATCGTCGGCGTACCCTACCGCAACGCAGCCCATGGACGCTTAGCATCCGTGCTGCAAGGCGTATGTTTGGATCGTGACCGCGCCAGCATTTTGCTGACTCACGCACCTGACAATCCAGAAATCGCCGAGGCTGCGGGCGTTTCGCTGCAGCTTTCTGGACACACTCATCTCGGACAGTTCATTCCTTGGAGTTGGATGGCACGGCGAATTTACCGCCAGTTTGTATACGGTTTGAGCCGCATCGGAAAGATGCAGGTGTTCACCTCGAGCGGCGCGGGAACCTGGGGACCTCCGCTGCGCCTGGGATCGAATCCAGAGATCGTAATGCTTGAGTTTCAATAAGCAGAGCTAACCATCCACGTGGGCAGCGCCACGCGTTCTCGTTTTGCTGCCGTAGCGTGCCAGGTCATTTTCGAGTAATTGCTCAATCAGTTCTTCGACTCCTGCTCCCTGCTTCCCCCGCGTCACCACGTCGGCTCGGTCTTTAAGCGTGTTCAATGCGTTCGCCACAGCTACCGCGCATTCGCACTCAGTGAGAAAAGCATGATCGTTTTCCGCATCGCCGACTCCAACAACATCGCGCGCCGACAGCCCCAGATGCTTCAGAGCGGCTAGCAGCCCGGTCGCTTTATTCACTCCCGATGGCAAAATCATCACCGAGCCTTTGTTGAAAATGACGTGAAGTTCGAGTCCCAGATCTCGAATGCATTCGAGAACCGCCGTTTGATGCGGTTCCCATGTTGCCACAATGCCTCGACCGACAGAACTGGGCACGCCTCGTTGTTCGAGCAACTTGACAAAGCGAGGGTCAGGAGGATCACAAAGCAATTTTTCCTCGTGGGTCGCAGGCCAATAGAGCAGCGCTCCGTTCTCGGCGACAACCAGATCAAAAAGATCCAACCGCGGAAATACTGACTTCAGGTCAGGAAGATGGCGTCCTGTGACCATCAACAGTTTCCGCCCGGAGAGGCGCACCTGCCGCAGCGCTTCCAGTGTGCTCTCGGTGACTTTTCCATGGGCGGCCAGCGTTCCATCGTAATCAGTAGCCAAGACTTTGTAGCGCATCCAGGGGGGTTGGATGCCGGGCTGGGAAACTTCGTTTCAAATACAGCAATGATTGCGTTGGTCCGCCATCCGGCCAGCACAGAATAAGAAGCAGGTGAGCAACAACCGTAGCGATCGCCCCTCGAATGCTTGGAAGCGTCGGCCGGGTCGCCAACTCATCTGATAAAGTGTGCAATTTGTTGCGGTCAGCCGCCTTGGGTGGCTTGAGGCAATGGCCTGCAAAGCCGATATTTTCCATGTCATCGATTCACAGGCACCTCCTGCAAGTTTGCCTGCATCCTACCATCCGAATAGTGGCAGGCTAGCCTTGCCTTCGCGTATCCAATAGACATAGAATGATAACCACACGAGCGTGTGCGAGGAGTACCCCTTCTATGTTGCAGGTAGGTTTACAACGCTACCTTCTTATCGCGTCATTATCTGTATCTTTGTTTGGTCTTGGTGCGTCTGCCTTTGCCCAGCAGGATGCCAAGCCAACTGACACTCCTCAGGCTTCGCCTTCATCCTCCGCGGCGCAAACTGGTCAGGCGGCCGACCCATTAAAGCGCCCCATCAGCGAAAGGCAAAAGAAGGAAAACGCCAAAGCCCTGAAACAAGAGCTCAGCAAAACTTACAAGAAGTGGCTGGACGAAGACGTCGTCTATATTATTTCCGACGAAGAGCGCAAAGCCTTCAAGCAGCTTTCCAACGACGAAGAGCGCGACCAATTTATAGAGGCCTTCTGGCAGCGCCGCGACCCCACGCCTGATACCGAAGAAAACGAATTCAAAGAAGAGCATTACCGCCGTATCGAATACGCAAATGAACACTTCGCCGCCGGAATCCCTGGCTGGAAAAGCGATCGCGGGCGGATCTACATCATGTACGGACCGGCAGACGAGATTGACTCTCATCCCAGTGGCGGCTCTTACGAGCGTCCCATAGAAGAAGGCGGCGGCGAGACTTCTACCTTCCCGTTCGAAGATTGGCGCTACCGCTATCTTGAGGGTATCGGTCAGGAAGTGATGATCGAGTTCGTCGACACCTGCATGTGCGGCGATTATCACATGACCATTGATCGCGGCGAGAAAGATGCGTTGCTTCACACCCCCAACGGCGGAGCAACGTTGTACGAGCAGATGGGGATGGCGTCAAAAGCATCACGCTTTAATGGTGGATTAGAAACTTTGGGACCGGGCCCGGACAGCGCCAGTCAGGCGAGCAAAGAGTTCGATCGACTGGAGCAGTTTGCCAAGTTGCAGGCTCCGCCGCCCGTCAAGTTCAAAGATCTGGAAGAAGTGGTCAGCCACAAAATCAGTCTGAACCTCATGCCTTTTGATGTCCGTGCAGACTTCGTTAAGGTCACGGCTGAAACCGTGCTGGTTCCCTTCACCCTGCAAATGAAGAACCGCGACATCACTTTCGTAAACAAGGACGGAGTGCAACGCGGTGTGGTCAACATCTTCGGCCGGGTTACGACGCTGACAGGTCACATTGCTCAGACTTTCGAGGACACGGTGCAAGCGGATATTCCCGCCGAGCTTCTTGCCAAGTCAGCGGAGAATTCGCAAGTCTATTGGAAGGCCATTCCCCTGCGCCCGGGCCGTTATCGCGTAGACATCGTAGTGAAGGACGTAAATGGCGACCGGGTAGGAACTTGGAGCAAGGGTGTACAAGTCCCCGATTTTGCCGATGATCGTCTGGAAGCTTCTTCGCTAATCGTGGCGGACCTTATGGAACCGGTAGCCGCCAAGAATGTGGGTACGGGAAGCTTCGTAATCGGCGCAACCAAGGTGCGTCCCCGGGTTCCACCCGCGGACGGCAAGCCGATGATGTTTAAACGTGGCCAGAAAATGAACTTCTGGATGCAGGTTTACAATCTTGGTATCGACGACAAAACCCATAAACCCTCGGCGACGGTTGAGTACAATATTGTTAACACATCGACGAATAAGCCCGTGGTTCACACCGTAGAGTCCACGGACACAATGGGCAACATCGGCGACCAGGTAACCCTGCAGAAAACACTTTCGGCCGCCAACCTTGATCCGGGGGTGTATCGCATTCAGATCAAGGTAAATGACAACATCTCTAAACAGACGGTAGACCCTACTGTAACTTTTGCCGTGGAGTAAACTGGAACGCTCGGTCTCTTGAGGTGGTGGGTTGCTGATTCTCCGCAAGCTCGGGTTCTCGATTTTGCTGCTATGCCTGGCGCTCCCGGCGTGGGCTGGAAACTCGAGTAAGATTTCCGGATATGTTCGCGGCGCCAGCGGCACCCCGCAGATGGGAGCCGTCGTCGAAATCCTTGGCGCAGCCGCGCAGAGCCTGAAAGTATTTACCGACGAGAACGGCTTCTACTCCGCTGCCGGACTGTTACCCGGAATATACAATCTCAAGGTTTCCGCTCCTGCTTTTCTCCCCGCTTTGCGCGAGCATATCGGACTACATCCTGGCGGCAACACCATAGTGAACGTCACCTTGAACACTCTGTTCGAGGCCGTGCAAATCGCGCCCGCTAGAAACTCCACCGAAAACAACGATGATTGGAAGTGGGTGCTGCGCTCGGTATCCAACCGCCCGATTTTGCGCCTGGTCGACGATCCATCCGCAAATAATCAATCCCCAGCCATGGCAGCCGAGGCGGCGAACGGTGATCGTGACCTGAAGGGAACCCTGTCATTCCTTGCTGGATCGCCTTCCGAAGGATATGGCAGTGTAGCCGACATGAACACTGGCTTCTCCATGGAGAAATCTCTTTTCTCCTCAGACACGCTGGGTCTGCGCGGCAATGTGGGATACGGCAGCGGTTCATCGTCGGTAGTCTCGGCGTCGTTGCGCCACAAAATGGCGGATGGATCAGAGCCATCGTTTTCGCTCTCCATGTGGAATTCGCCCGCGCCCGACCTCACGCTGCACAATCTTCAAGCGCTGGCCCTGAGCACTTCAGACGATCTCCGGTTGGGTGACGTTCTCGAACTCAAGTTTGGCAGCGAACTGCAAACGATCCAGTTCATGGGCCGGGTAACAACTTTCCGTCCGTTCGGAACCACCGATCTGCATCTCTCGCCGGACACCGTGGTTGAGTATCGCTATGCCACTTCCGAGCCTGGCAACCGGATGGATAAAGGTTTCGAGTCTGATCCGGAAGATCTGAACCAGTCCGCGCCGCACGTCACCATGGTTGGATACGCAACCACGGTTGAGCATGCGCACCATCAGGAACTTTCAGTTTCACATCGCATGGGCAAAACCAACGTCCAGTTGGCAGCCTATACCGATCGCATCTCCGATCCAGCCCTGCTTGGGGTTGGCGAATATACCACCGACAACGGGAATGTGCTGCCTGACTTGTTTTCAGGAATCTTTACCTATCAGGGAAGCAATTTCCATACGCAAGGGACGCGAGTCGTGGTGCAACGCGAGTTCACGTCGAATCTAACCGGCACGTTCGATTACGAATACGGCGGTGTTCTGGATCTGACCGCTCCCGGCGCAGCGTTGCAGAATGTTTCACAGTACACCGTGTCGCGCAAGCGGCAAAGCATGGCCGCCAAGATCACAGGCACAGTTCCGAAGACGCGAACCCATTGGATGGCGTCGTATCGCCTGATCAACGGCCAGGCTCTCACTCCCATTGATATGTTTAACGCGTCCGCGGGACGCGCCGATCCCTATCTGAATCTCTTCTTCCGCCAACCCATTCCTGGCCTCGGATTCTTCCCCGGCCACATCGAAGCTATCGTCGACCTGCGCAACCTTCTCGCGCAAGGCTACGTTCCGGTGATGGGCCACGATGGCCACACGGTTTATCTGGTGCAAGCCGCGAAAACCGTAAGCGGCGGCGTGGCATTCACCTTCTAAGAAAGTATGTAGCGCCGCCGTCTCGGCGGCTGTCCTGAGGGCGTCCCGCCCTCACTGGCGCTAGGCAACAGTCTTCCTCCGAGCCGGCAAGATGTCGGCGCTACAAACGCCAGAAATGATTCCATTCCCTGCCACGCCAAACTAATTCTAGAGTCTTATCTTTTCCTGGCACGGTGTATCTAGGCTCCTGCTTTTCAGTGACGAATCATTTGACAGTTGTCAAAAGCTACTCTCGACACTTTTCGACACCACGTCCTGCAATCTTTTTCTCTCCAATAAAATCAGCCATTTACGGCAGCCCATATAGCGACCCAATGGTCAATCACGTGCCCTGATACAGGCGTTCACGTTGGAGTTTTCTGTCATCTATAAGGAGAACGTGAAATGAAGCTGCCTGTTTTTGCTTTTGCACTCGTGCTCTGCCTTTGCGGTTTTTCGAAGGCACAGGAGAAGTCGGCTCAGGATGCCCCCAGGCCACGAACGGGCGTGATTGTGGGCACTGTAGAAGACGTGAACGACGATACCATTCCCGGCGCCAACGTGGTTCTGCAAAGCCCTAAGCTTGGTAGTCCTCGCGCGGTTGTGTCGAACGACAGCGGATTTTTTCAGTTCGGCGAACTTGAACCTGACACCTATCATGTGACCGTCAGCGCGGAGGGATTTGCAAACTGGACATCCGATGTCATCGTCAAGCCAAGTCAG
This sequence comes from Terriglobales bacterium, assembly GCA_036008085.1. Taxonomy (GTDB): domain Bacteria; phylum Acidobacteriota; class Terriglobia; order Terriglobales; family Acidobacteriaceae; genus JABDBE01. Next base: position 10,686 of record DASYOD010000031.1, on the reverse strand, counting down.
TATGTGATTCTGCGGGTTCCCAAGCTGCAGATTGCTGAGGCGCTGACCACAATCAACGTGGCTTCCGCCGTTGCTTCTCCGCAGGAAATCGCCGCTGAACAGGTCAAGCAAGAAGAGCAACAGCGCATCTTAGGAATCATTCCCAACTTCTACGTCTCTTATGATCAAAACGCCGCGCCCCTTACGCCGAAACTGAAGTTCCAATTAGCCGCCAAAGTCCTTTTCGATCCTGTCACTTTTGTTGGGGTAGGTTTGGTTGCGGCCAGCGAACAGGCAGGAAATAACCCCGATTACCCGCAAGGTGCGAAGGGCTACGGAGAACGCTATGGTGCTGCTTACGGAAACGGCTTTACCGACGTCATGATCGGTGGCGCGATCTTGCCAACGCTTCTCCACCAGGACCCTCGCTACTTCTATCAAGGGACGGGCACTAACAAATCCCGCGCCCTGCACGCAATCACCAGTCCATTCATCTGCAAGGGCGACAATGGACAATGGCAGCCGAACTACTCGACCGTAGGCGGGGACTTGGCCTCAGCTGCGATCTCGAATGCCTACTATCCGGCGTCAAATCGCGGCGTGGGATTGTTCTTGGGAAATTTTCTTATCGGAACCGGCCAGCGAGCAGCCGCTAATCTGGCACAAGAATTCCTCCTGCGCCGGCTCACGCCCAAAGCCAAGCTTAAGGATTAAAGTTCTTCATGGCTCCGCCAACGCCCGATGCACAAGGTGGACCGCAATCGCTCCCTCGCCGACCGCCGAAGCCACGCGCTTCACATTACCCGAGCGCACATCGCCCACCGCAAACACACTCGGCAAACTCGTCTCCAGCATCTGCGGGGACCGATTCAACGTCCAAGCCTTATTCGATCCGTTGCCGTCGCGTTTGCTCACATCACGCCCAGTCAGAATAAATCCTTTATCATCGAGAGCCACACACCCCTGCAACCAGTCCGTCCGCGGTGACGCTCCAGCCATAATAAAAACGTGGCGAATCTTATGTCTCGAAGTCTCTCCGCTAGAATTGTCGCGCCACGTGACCTGCTCAAGCTGCGCATCATCTTCGAGCGCGGTAATTTCCGTTTTGTAATGCAGTTCAATCGCAGGATTATCAGTAATGCGCTGGATCAAGTAGCGCGACATCGTCTCCGACAATCCGTCCCGCCGCACCAGCATGTGAACCTTGCGTTGTCCATCCTGCGACAAAAACACAGCAGCTTGCCCGGCGGAATTCCCTCCGCCAACCACGATGACATCCTCGTCTCCGCACAGCTGCGATTCGATATAAGTCGCGCCGTAATAAATTCCCTTACCTTCGAAGTTCTGCAGATTGGCAATTGGCGGCTTGTTGTACTGCGCTCCCGTCGAGATAAGCACGGCATGCGCCGCGATCTTATCGCCGTTATCTAAAACCAAGTGATACGGACGTTGCTTGCAGTCCAGTTGCACCACATCATGCCCCACCATCATTTTTGCCCCGAACTTCTGCGCCTGCGTAATCGCGCGCGCGGCAAGCTCCTGCCCAGAAACTCCAGTCGGGAAACCCAGATAATTTTCTATCTTCGAGCTCGAGCCTGCCTGCCCGCCCGGCGCTTCTTTCTCAATCAGCAAAGTGTCCAGGCCCTCCGATGCTCCATAAACCGCAGCCGCGAGCCCTGCAGGCCCAGCCCCCACAATAACCAGATCACGCATCTGCCCCGCATCAATATTGGCGTTGAATCCCAGGCAGTCTGCCAATTTTTGTACCGACGGATTGCGCAGGACCTTGTTCCCGTCACAAATCACCACCGGCACTTCCTGCGTTTTCACATTAAACCGGTCAAGCAGTTCCTGCGAAGCTTTGTCTGAATCGAGATCGACGTAAGTAAAAGGGTATGCATTACGCGCCAGAAACTCGCGGATACGCAAAGTATTCGCGCAGTGCCGCGATCCCATCAATATGACGTTTCCCTGCCCACTGCTGATGAGAGCCAGACGCCGCAGGATAAACGCCCGCATGAAAATCTCGCCCAGTTCTTCGTCTTTAGCAATAATTGTCCGGAGCCCGTCCGCGCTGATCTCGAGAAACTCGCCAGCCTCCGTTACCCGGCCGAGTACAAGATTGCGTTGCCCCGAAATCATCGTGATCTCGCCCGTAAACTCTCCCGGAGCATGCACCGCTACTGGACGCTCGCCCGAAAGATCAGGCTGCACAATTTCCATCCGGCCAGAGAGCACAACGAAAAATGGACTTCCCATGTCATCAGGCCGAAACAGGATTTCGCCCGGCTCAACTTTTCGCACTTTCCCCAAAGGGCGAAGGCGATTAATATGCGCCTGAGTTAAGGTGGGAAAAGATTGAGTGCGGGCATCAAGCGCGCTTTGTACAGGCCAGGACAGTGTAGACATGAGTTTCAATCCCCCGATTCGGTCGTCAGTAGTAGATGACGCACCCAACCGTACGGTTTCAGCAGGCCCTGAGTACCCTAGCTGCGCCGCTTGTAGTAGATCGCAAACTCGAATCCCGGATTGGCTGGAAACAGTTCGGCCACTTTGCGCAGCCGTTCCGCCATCTGTGCCGGGGCCAGCAGAGGATAATCGCGCTCCCGCAAATCATAATAATCTACATCGATAAACAACGAGAGCAGGTAAATCGAAATCGCATCCGAAAACGTCGCCGCCAGATATTCGTTCTTGTGCTTCTCCGCCTCCGCACCCGGACTGGTCGCGGCTTTGCGCGACTCCCACGCATCCAGCGAAGTCTCGCCCTTAGCTCCGGCCTCGACCTGCTTCCACGCCAGATCGGCAAACTCCTGCGAGACTCCCGCCTTGTCGACGATCGCATGTCCAACGTTGATATAGAACTCGAAAGCGACGGAAAACTTATCGTCCATCAGTCGCGTAGAAATGAAAACGCATTGCGAATCGCCGAGATCGATATTGCGATGGCAAACCGCATTGTCGCTTAGCGCAACGTCATAGCGATCGGCGATCACCGTCTCATCGCCGTGATTCACCGTGAGCGGCACAAAATAATATGCCTTGCGCTGGAGCGCAGCGGCAGCGGAATCAGGGACCGCCGCCACCATTCGCTCGAGATCGGAGCCGGCGACGGTGACCTCTCCAACCACGGCATAACAGATTCCATTAGGCGCTTGCGAGACGGGGCTCTGCCGGACAACCTCGTCGGGAGAACGCGTGAATGCGGGCGCAGCTTGCGACATAGCAGTATTCTAGCGCACTAGCCTGGTCCGGCGGCCTGAGGCGTAAATCGGCGGCCCACGGCGGCGTTACAATCAACAGAAATGCCGCTCAGCAAAAATCCCGCCAGCGAGCCCAAATGGTACATTGTCCCGGCACGCATTTTGCTAATCACGTTCCTGGTCACTCTGTTGTCGTTTGCCGTCAGCCTGCTGTTAGGCATCGTGGGAATCGTGATCGCAGCCCGTTTACGCGGACTCCATCCTAATCTAACAATAGCTTATCGCCACGTCGCGTTCCCCGCGGCAGCGGTGATCGGCGCCATAGCTTTAATCTCGGCCAGCGTAATCGAAATCCGCCACCACCGCCAAGCCAAAGCCCTGGCCCAGATCGAACGCATAAGCCAGTGACCAGTGCGGGGCGGACATTCCTGTCCGCCGAACATTGAACATGGCAAGTTGCGGACCCGCGAAGCGGCAAGAGACGAGTTCTGAGACAAAGCTGATCTTTTTGAACGCATTTCTCGCCTTGAGACTGACACTGTTGTCCCAATTTGGGACAACCGCCTGCACTGTTTAGAAAATACACAACTTAGGATACAGCCCAAATTGGCACCACGCCTGCTACCAATTGCAGCGCAAGCGTGTAAGCACCTACTTGCATACCGCAGTAGCTGCCCGGAATCATTCAGCACGCGGCGTGGTTAAGCCGGCGACCATCCGTTAATAACGCCGCGACCCACTTAAATTTTCACCGATAGACAAACGCTACCTAAGCGAGAGGGGCGAAGCCTTGCCGCAAATAATCGGAATGAATACAGAAATGGCAGCCGGTCCAGCCATCGGATACCGGCAAGAAGCGCAGGCTGCGCATTGGTATGCCATCTGTTCAACTCCGCGCCACGAAAAACGCATTCACGAACATCTGGCATTTCGCAACATCGAATGCTTTCTCCCGCTGTACCGCTCGCTTCATCGCTGGAAGAACGGCTGCAAACATCTCATCGAACTTCCGTTATTCCCCGGCTATCTTTTCGTAAAGATCGGTCTCCGCCAGAAAATACGTGTGCTGGAAGTTCCCGGCGTGCTGTCGTTTGTCGGAACCAAAGTTGAACCTGCGCCGCTCTCTGACTTTGAAATCGAGACTCTCCGCTCCGGTTTGCACCTCAAGAAGTTCGCACCCTACAGCGACCTGGTTGTTGGAGAAAAAGTAAGAATCAAGGCTGGACCGCTCACCGGACTTTCAGGCGTACTCGTTCGTACCACCAACGGCTTTCGGCTGGTGATCACCCTGGACCTGATCAATCAAAGTGTCGCAGTTGAGCTCGATGCAACCGATGTCGAGCCACTCGCACCCCGTCGTTCCGCTATCTCGCTAGCCGGCTAAATTCCAATTAACAAAACTGAATGCCTGCCATAAAAGACCGGACGAATAATCCGACCCAGGACCGCATCCTTGAAGCCGCCGTGCAGCTTTTTTCCCGGCAAGGCTATTCCGGAAGCAGCACCAGTGAAATCGCGCGTCTGGCAGGCGTAAGCGAAGTTACAGTCTTCCGTCATTTCCCCCGGAAACGAGATTTGTTCTGGGCAGCCGCGGAGTCGCGACTGCGGCGAATTCGCATGAGCCGCGAACTCCGCAACCGCCTGGAAGGCGACGAAAATCCGCGAACCGCGCTTCCGGGAATAATCGAATTATTGGTCGAAATTGTTTATCAACATCCAGAAACCGTGCGCCTGCTCTATCTCAGCCTGTTCGAGCTGGAGCACGGCGCAGAACGCATTTTGCGTAAACATCTGGTCCCGCTTTTTCAGCCGCTCCGCGAATATCTGTCTCGCTGTACCGCAAAAGGTCTAATCCGCGAACTCGATCCAGGAATAACCGCGCTGGGCTTTGCCGCTTTAGTCGCCACTCACCAGGGACTGCAGTTTGTTTTGACTGGAGACGAAACCCGAACTGCCAACGTGGACGATGCAATCGCCACTTATACCAGCTTCTGGATGACCGCTATGTTGCCCGATTTTGTTTTATCGGAAAGCACGAGCGCAGCCCTCCCTCTTATTTCACCTGCAGCTGATTAAGGATGCCATGACTGATAACCCCTTAACCATTCACAAGAAAATTGAGCTGGAGAAATTCAGCTTCTCCGACCCTCGAGCCGTAATCATCGATTCTCAGGATGATCAGATTTCTATCGTCCAGTTCTGGCGCGTCCTGCAGAAACGTCGCTGGCTTGTGCTCGGCAGTCTCCTGGCCATATTAATCGCCGTCACCGCGGTGTCTTTTATTCTTCCTAAACGTTATGAAGCCTCGGCTCGCATCCTCCTCGACCTCGATGGAAACGACAACTTCGGCCTCGAACAGGTCGTCATGCCTATTGGGCTCGATTTGAACACCAAACTCGAAACCCAGATACGCATCGTGCAAAGCGACACCATCGCCACCAGCGTCATCAAGCAATTGGGTCTGCACCACAACAAAGATTTCGCAGGAAAGCTGACCGTTTCCGGAAGCCAGGACTTCGACACCGTGGACTTGGAGACTCGCGCCAAGTTAATGAAGACTTTCCACAAATCACTGAACGTGCAATTGATCCCGAAAACACAAATTGTCGAAGTACACTTCCGTTGCAAGAATCCTCGTCTCGCATCTGACATTGCTAACGCGGTCGCAAGCACATACATCGAACATAACTTTCAGACCAAATACAAAGCCACGCTGCAGACTTCCGACTGGCTGACCAAGCAGCTCGACGATCTCAAAAAGCACGCAGAAGAATCGCAGCAGAAACTCACTGACTATCAGAAGAAAACCGGCATCCTTGGCACTGACGAAACTCACAACATCATTCTTGATAAGTTGGAAGATCTCAACAAGGGGCTATCCGCCGCCGAAGGCGACCGCATCGTCAAGGAAGCGAAGTATCGCATCGCCATGACGGAAAATCCTGAACTTATCGCCAACATTGCTCCCGAAAGTGTCCTCGGCGCTCTGTACAAAGAGCGTGCCGAACTTCGCACCGAATATGCACAGTTCGCGGCCAAGTATGGAGCTTCGTATCCCCGGGTCGTTCAGCTCCAATCACAACTTACGGAACTCGACGGAGCCATTCAGCAGGAGATCAAGAAAGTCGGCGACGCCGTTCGCGCCGATTATCAAGCGTCTTTAAAAGCTGAACAGATGCTTCAGACCTCATTCGACAAGCAAAAAGGCGAAGCTTACAAGCTGAATGAAGACGCGATTCAATATGCGATTCTTCGTCGCGATGTCGAATCCAGCCGCGATCTGTACGATGGCCTGCTGAAGAAGCTGAAAGAAGCCGGCATTATGGCAGGGCTGAAGTCCAGCAACATTAATATTGTCGATCAGGCCAGCCAGCCGATCGAACCAGTCGAGCCAAACATCCCTCTTAACATTGCGCTAGGCCTTATGGGCGGACTGCTTGGAGGTGTCGCTCTTGCCTTCGTTGTCGAAAACATTGATAACTCCATTCGCACTCCCCAAGACATAGAAAGCTACTGCCAACTGCCTTCGCTGGGAGTCATTCCAAGCGCCACAATGAACGGCAGGAACGGAAATAAAGCATTGATGAGTGGAGAACGCCAGTTCATCCTCCCCGTCACCATGGAACATCGCAACTCCGGCAGCGCCGAAGCCTTTCGCGCGTTGCGTACTTCTCTGTTGTTGTCATCCCCCGGTGCCCCTCCGCAAGTCATTATGGTCACTAGCGCCATGATGCAGGAAGGCAAGAGTTTTAATTCTCTAAACCTGGCGGTAGTTCTTGCCCAGACCGGACAGAAAGTTCTGCTCGTCGACTCCGATATGCGCCGCCCCGCTGTTCATCGCTATCTCGGGATTGGCCTGGGCCGTGGTCTTAGCGCTTGCTTGGCCGGAACACTAACTGCCGACGAAGCTCCTCTAGCCATCGAGCAAATCCCCGGATTGCATGTGGTCACAGCTGGTCACATGCCGCCGTATCCCTCGGAAATGCTCGCGTCCGAAGCCATGCCTCAACTGGTACAGAGATGGCGCGAACAGTTCCGTCATATAGTGATCGACACGCCGCCCGTACTAGCCGTTACCGACGCAGTCGTATGCGCCCGCATCGCGGACGTGGTTGTCCTAATTGCTCGCTCAGAAAAAACCGGGCGCCAGTCTTTAATCCGCACTCGCGACATACTTCGCAAGGTTCGCGCCAACATAGCCGGCGTGGTGGTCAACGATCTTTCATTCAACTCCGTCGAATATCGCCAATACTACGGCCACTACGGATCCGAATATTCCTACTACTACCACGACAATCCGTCAGGCAATGGTAATGGAAATGGTAATAACGGCAATGGTAATAGCAACGGCAAAGGACATCACGCCTAGGAGCATGTCAATGAAGTGCTACGTCTGGATTGCGTTGATCTCAATGGGAAGTGCCATGGCGCAGGAACGTCCGCAGATGTCGATGTCCACTGCCGTTCCGCCCACGACTCTTGGTGGGATCGGCTTCGGCAGCGGCGCCGCGGGCCCAATCGGCAACGGCGATCTCATCGAGATGTCGGTGTTCGACACGCCAGAGCTAAGTGGAAAACTTCGCGTCAGCAATACCGGCGAAGTAATTCTCCCTCTGATTGGCAAGCTGCATATTGCCGGCATGAAGGCTGAAGATGCAGCCGCACTCATACGTCAAAAGTTTCTCGATGGCGCTTATCTCAAAGACCCTCAGGTCACGGTCTTCATCGCCGAGTATGCCACGCAAAATGTTTCCGTGCTCGGCGAGGTGAAGAACCCAGGCATCTATCCAGCGTTTGGAGCGCATCATCTCCTGGATTACATTTCAGCCGCGCAAGGTCTGACACCCCTCGCCGGTACGCGCATAACGATCACGCACGCGAAGGATCCAAGCACGCCCGAGCAAGTGAGAGTCACGGCGGGAGCGACACCCAAACCAGAAAATAACCCCGAGATCTTTTCCGGAGACACGATTTACGTGGAGCGCACCGGAGTAATTTTCGTAGTGGGCGACGTCATGCGTCCGGGCGGCTACCCAATGGATCACGACGGGCAGCTCTCGATCCTGCAAGCAGTCGCGCTAGCCCAAGGCACCAATCCGACTGCGGCAAAATCTTCCGCCAAGTTGATCCGCACCACCACGGGGGGACGCGAAGAGATTCCAGTGAACTTAAAAAAGATTCTGCAATCCAAGAACACAGACCTCGCCATGCAAGACAACGACATCCTCTTCATCCCCACGAGCGCCGCCAAGAACGCTATGAAAGACTTCGAGGCTGCTCTGCCCGCTGCGGCTGGCGCAAGCGTGTACCGAGTACCGTAGAACCGACTTGTGTTCCATGTGGAACAATCCCTTATTATTGCTTATAGCTATAAATGGATATCTCATTGATAGAAATACAAAATCAGGCAGCACTATAGCGGGCAGGTGGTTACCGATGATAGGAAGTGAATCACGTAGTAACACAGTTTGTTCCGCTAGAAGAAAGGCAGAATAGGTTCGATGTCAGCTAGTTTAACAGCATCGCCTGGAGGTTTGGCTGTACCCGCAGTGGCGGCAAAATCGCTACGCGTAGGCTTTAGCTGGTCCTTCGTTGGATGGGTTGGATATGCAGGGTGCCAGTGGCTCATGTTATCGGTGATGGCCAAGCTTGGAAATCCTACCGTTGTGGGGCGGTTTGCGTTTGCGCTGGCACTGTGTGCACCGATGTTCATGTTCACGAATCTGAATCTGAGGGTAGTACAAAGCACAGACGCGCTCAGCGAATACAACTTCTCCGATTACGTCGCACTTCGGCTGTTCGGTTCGTCGGTTGCACTCTTGGCGATCGGTGCAACTTCTCTGTTTCTAAAACTTCCGCGAACCGGCCTCGTGGTCGTGCTTTTGGTAGCTCTGTTCAAGTTTCTCGAGTCCTTCGGCGATTTGGTGGCAGGACTTCTACAGAAGTTTGAAAAGCTCGATCGGGCCGCCATCGCGCTGTTGCTCCGGGGCACGATCTCGATTGGAGCCTTTGCTGTTACGTTCGCAATGTGGCGAAGCCTACCAGTCTCGCTAATTGCATGGGTTGCGTGCGCCGCCCTCGTGATCGTCGCTTATGACTTCCGCATGGCTCGGAAGTTGGCGAGCTTCGAAGGTGTGAGACTCGGGCTGCATTGGCCGCAACTGAGGTCCCTTGCCGTGACCAGCCTTCCTCTGGGAATGGTGAGCGCAATCACTTCATTCAGCACAAATATTCCGCGCTATACCATTCAACACGTACTTAGCATAGCCGATCTTGGGATTTTTGCGTCAATCGCGTATCCCGTCGCCGCAGCCACAATCATCTCGAATTCACTCGGGCAATCGGCGCTCGCCAGGCTATCGCGCCTATTCGCTGAGGGGCGAATCAAAGAATTCCAGCGTCTAGTGATCAAGCTCGTTATGTTCGGCGCGGGGCTCGGACTTCTAGCTCTGATTCTTGTATTGGCTTGTGGCAATTCCCTGCTCGCGGTTCTTTACACGCCGGAGTACACACGGCAGGGCAACTTATTTGCCCTCCTCGCGCTGACCGCGGGACTGAATTGCACCGGTTGCTTCCTTACGTACGCATTAACGGCGGCGCGAAAATTTACTATTCAATTTCCCATCAGCATCCTGTGCCTGCTGACGACATTCCTCGCTTCGGCCATTTTCGTCCCTCGATATCATTTGGTGGGAGCTGCGTTAGCACTTCTCTCTTCTGCGTCGGTCTTGATCGTGTTTACGAGTGTCATGCTGAGGCGTGCTGTTGTTCAAACTTATGGACATCGTCCAGAGAGGGTCGCATAGCCAGTGCCGGACGCCCTACAAGCTTTCAGAGCTGCCCTGGACGCCGTGGGAGGAGACGCAACTCTCGTGTCGTTAGGCTTCTTGTTTCTGGGATTATTTGTGGCTTGGAATGTTGATCCCTGGCGGTCGCTGCTGGCATGGGTGGCTACCACATCAGTGCAGTTCAGCGCGGGTTCTTTTCATATCAGTATTTCTGATTTTTTCCTATTACCCCTGCTGATCGGAACTCTTATCACATGGGTCGGCAGCCGCCACAAGGGAGTCAAAACTCCCGCAACTGTGCTGCTATTCGCACTGCTATTTCTGACGATTGGCAACGCAGTGACGGCATTCACGTTCGGCCGGTTGCCACAGTGGACATGGCTGAACAAGGATTTGGGGCTGCTGGCTCTACTGGTTCCCTATTGGTCGATGTTGACCCTTTGCCACGATCAGTCGCGCACCGAGAAACTGCTTAGGACATTTCTTGTATCCGTTTCAGTATTAAATCTCATCGGTCTAGCGCTTTATGTAAGTTCACTGTTCACTGCGTTTGGATCTTTCGTCAACTATGGCGGCATGCGATTTGTAGGGTTCATGCTTGATCCTAATGGCTACGCCGGGCTCGCCGCGGTTGCCGCTGTGATCCAGGTTGCGACATTGAACTTGAAGCCAAAGATGGGGGCGGTGACTCTTCTGCATTTGCTAAATTGTTGCGC
>DASYOD010000030.1:0-4415 GCA_036008085.1 Terriglobales bacterium | reverse complement strand
GGTGAAGTCGTAACAAGGTAGCCGTAGGAGAACCTGCGGCTGGATCACCTCCTTTCTAAAAGAAAAGGGAGTACGACCTGCTTCGGTAGCAGGCACGACTCTTCATCCCGGATCTTAGGATCTCGGGAGCTCGGTCCGCTTATCTCCTCGACTTGTCGAGCAGATAAGCACTCAATGGGCCGGACGGGTTCTGGTAAGTCTCATCCGAAGTCAAAGAGTTTGCAGACAAACGCAAGCCCCGGTTCAATGAAAATTGAGCCGGGGCTTTTTGTTTTGCATCCTCCTTTATTTTTCCGCATCTTAAAACCGCATCGCTCACATATTCGTTCGGTCCATGTCCAAACATCGGGTGAAAACAAAGATCGATTCCGCAGCAGGTGTTGCCACGTATCAGCATGTGCGAGAGAGCTTTGCTCGCCAAGGTCTGATGAAACATCTCGGCACGGAATTAACAGCCCTCGACCTGGGTAAATGTGAAATCCGAGTGCGGCACGGCGCGGAACTTACGCGGCAGCACGGATTATGCGGCCTACACCATGATGGCGGCGGATTCCAGCGTTCTCGCCGTGGAATACAAAATCATTCTGTCGCGCCGGCTGAAGGAGACCTGTTGATAGCTCGAGGCCGCGTTTTGCGTTCTGGTAGAACTTTGAAGATTTGTGCCGCGGATGTTTTTGTGGTGGAGGGCAAGCAGGAGATTTTGTGCGCGACGTCGCTCTCCACGATTATGGCGTTACTTGGTCAGTCAGACTCCTCGCGATCGCGCCGTCGCGCCGCAAAGTGATTCCCGACAATTACATTTATATGCCTGCTGACCGAAGTCTCGAAATGCGAGAAACTATGCCTTTGCCAGCTTCCTGCCAATCCAGCGAGGTCTAGGATGAAGTACTTTCGATTGCTGTTGATGTCTTTGCTGGCAGCTTTCCTTCTGCTCGGAATGTCGTCAGCCGCGCGGGTTTCTATGTTTCACGCTGGAATGATCGCTCTGGGATTTTCTTCGCAAGATTCGCAGTCGCCGCGAACGTTCCTGGGCCCCGACGAACGCTATAAAGCTGACATCCTCGTCGTGGTTGCCCATCCTGATGACGAAGCCGCAGTCACGCCCTACCTCGCGCGAGCTATCGATGAAGGCAAGCGCGTTGCGGTGGTTTATGGCACGCGAGGCGGAAGTGGCGCGAACCAAGCTGGAGCCGAGCATGCTGCTGCTCTGGCCGACATTCGGGAGATTGAAGCGCGGAAAGCTTGCGCGACGCTTGGAATTGCGAATGTTTGGTTTCTGGGTGGCAAAGATACCGCAAGTCAAAACGTGCAGCAGTCGCTGGCCACCTGGGGACATGGAGCGACACTCGAGGAGATGGTGCGGCTCGTGCGGCTGACCCGGGCCGAAGTTATTCTTACGTTTTTTCCCGGCGTATTCATCGGTGAAAATCATGGCGACCATCAGGCAGCGAGTGTGCTCGCCACTGAAGCGTTCGATCTAGCCGGCGATTCGGCCGCATTCGCATCTCAGGTGGCTGGGCCAACACGCCGCTTGGAACCCAATCTCGAAAATTTGCGGCCCTGGCAGCCCAAGAAAATTTATTACTTTGATGCTCCCGATACTGCAAACTTTAAAAATTCGGGACCGTCCTACTCAGTCACTGGAATTTCGAAATCTCGCCATATCCCTTATTGGCATGTCGCCCTCGAATCGTTTAAGGCGCACGAAACCCAAGAAAAAAAGTACATCGATTCCCTCGGCAAGATGAGCGAGCAAGAGTTGGAAAAGCAGGCCACCGATCCGCAGGGCGGCTGGGGCTCCGAGCAAACATTTGTTTTGGGAAAATCGATGGTCGGAGGAAATGTAACGGGAGATATCTTCGAAAACATTTCCGCTTCTCCAGCGGTTCCAGCTCCCCGGATATTTCCGTCGGCGCCTTTGCCCACTCAGGTTTCGATCGAACTAGGCGGTCCATGGAGTTTCTACCGAGATTTCCGCCTGGCCCATGGCTTGGAGCGATTGCCCAGGCTAGATGTTCCGGAAATTGCTGTTGCCGCCGGCGGCACGCTTGAAATTCCAGTATGGCTGCATAATCCTACGAACACCATACAAGAAATCAAGCTCAGTGTAACGGTACCGAAGGAATGGACTGTGAACAATGGGGCCGATCTCTATTCGGTAAGATCCGGTGAAAACGACGCAGCGACAATTGAGATTGCTGTGCCGCAACTTCCAGCGTCTGAAACTAAATCGAAAGAGATCAGCGAGGTTTTCGTTACCGGGGAGTCAAACGGCCAAAACATCGGCACGATTAAGCTACGGGCGCAGTTGCGTTCACACGCGCTTCCGCAGTAGGAGCTCTCGTTCCCATTGCGTCACATTGCTGGACTGCATGCGTCAGGTGCTAGGACGCATGCAGTTGTCGCGGGCCGGTCCTGCCCGACTACGATCTTCTTATGGGCCAGGAACGAATATCTTATCGGCCGCTGAGATATCTACCCCGTGCTGTTCTGTTCGGACCTTAAACGGTCGGAGTTCGCCTTTGGGCTTCTTCGCACGCTCGGTGGCCCAAGTCAGCCAATATTGATTTTTTAAGACCATATCCAGCTGTTGAAGAAATGGCGCGTATGACACTGGCGTGAAAAATCCTTGAAAGAAAGCTTCTCCGCCAGTGGCATCCGCTATCTTGGCGAGATTGCTCTGCCCCAGGTTCAGGCGAAACGAGTTTCGGGTGGGACGACCCACACCGGTGGCAAAGAGCGTATGAATCATGACTCCGGCTTTTTGTGCGTTGATGACGGTGGAATCAACATCCGGGCTGATCGGGTAGTCGCCACGGAAACGATCGATGCCGTCTGCGATTAACAGAATTTCACGACGAGCACCGGCTGTTACCGGCCATCCCTTTATGAGGCTCATCACCGAAAGGTAGATACTCGAATACGCGCCAGTGTATCCCAGAGGGATGCGCACAGATTTTGCAACGGCTTCGTGGTCGGTACTGAATTGAGATACTGGCTGAACGGTGCCATTACTCGCATAAAACACGCCGATGGCAGTGCTAGCCGGCTGGGAACTGATGAAGTTTTTCAAATCACTGAGTTGGGTGGCAAGGTCCTGGCTGTCCGCATCGTCAATAACGATAGCCAGTTGAAGCGCGGCTTTGTCTCCCTGCGCCGGAACCCAGTTGCTAACCTCTCGCTTTTGTTTCCCCTCGGTGACGTTTATGTCTTGTTTTCCAAGCGCAGGCGGGGCGGTGTATTTGGGCCCAAGCGCCGTTACAACGGTCGTTACCTGGACATTGGAGGATGATGCTTGATCCTGTGCGTGGGTTGGAAATAGACTCGCTAGAACGGCTGCAAAAATCAAGAGAGCCCGGGAAATGTAACCGACCTTATGCATTTCTGCCTCCTACAAAGATAGCTTTAACAAGTCGTCTTAACCTGGGAGAACTGCATTCAGGGTAAAATTTCCTTGCGGCCGTAACTGTATTAAGGGAAACGCCTTTGTGTCAAGTCAGAGGATAACGACTGTCAGTAAACCAATGTGAGCTGTTTTCTGCGCTCGACCCATTCCTGAGTTGCGAAAATTCTAGGAGTAAGTTCGATCAGCCGCGGAAGCATATTGAACACAGCCACCGGCCCCCATTCCGTTCCCTTTCGAGTGCGGAATCCTTTTTTGTTGAGTTCCTCTGCAACCTTGGTCAAGGAAATATCTTGGATGATGAGTTCCATCATGGATAGAAGAAATTGCATTTCGGTAGGATTTTCCTCGAGGTGTTCGCAATCCCCTGAGACGCGCGTGCCGAACGGAGCGTCTTCGACCGTGGCGCTTGGTCCTTCAGTCTCCAGTTCCTTTTCACGTTCCCATTCGATGCCTACCATGCGCCAGCCTGCCTGCTGACGCTGCTTCAAGTACTCGGGGTCGAGATTGCCTTCCAGCGATTCCCTAATGCGTTCCAGTTTTGCCATACGCCCTCCTTTGTCTCGAAGAGATATTTTTGAACTACACAATCAATCTGCCGCCTTCAGACAAATGCGCTGCTCATTTCCCATTTGCTTCATTCGCTGCAACGGCCCGCTCGTGTTGCTGCAACCAGGATTGCATAAGTGGCTGCTGATGCGCGCGGACATCGATGCAGCCGTTGATTTGCTCTAGTGTCAATTTTAGTTCACGTTCGGCGGCAGGAATCTTGTGCTCGGAAAAAAACTGCTGTACTTCGTCGCGCTTACTCGTATCGCAAAAGACGCTGGCAGCCTGTACCAGGGTGGCCTCGGAATAATTACTGAGTTTGGTTTCTATCTCGGGCCAATGTTGTCGGACAAATTCCCAAGTCAACTGTCGCCCAGCAGGGTTTGCCATAACTGCACGAATCACTTGCGGTGCATCTTGTGCACGCATAGCCGGAGAAATTGCGAAATTCAGGGTTCGAGTG
>DASYOD010000029.1:0-2107 GCA_036008085.1 Terriglobales bacterium | reverse complement strand
CTACAATTTTGTGCCGACTGACAGCGTGCTTGCCGCCATTCACGCCAGCGGAGCGGAAGTCTACTATCGTGTCGGTCGCAGTTGGGGCGCCAATATCGAACCACCGCCGGATTTCGACAAGTATGCTGCCGTGGTGAAGCACATCGCCATGCACTACAACCAGGGATGGGCGAACGGCTTCCACTATGGCATTCGCTATTGGGAATTCTGGAACGAGCCGGAGGCTCTCTTCTGGTCCGCTACGCCTGAGCAGTTTTACTCCTTGTACGAGAAAACGGTTCGCGCCTTGAAGTCAGTTGATCCCACACTCAAGGTGGGAGGAGATGCAAAGGCTCTCCCGTCCGATGACGGACCGTACCGCGAAGGGTTTATCGACTATTGTGCCGCCCACCACCTGCCGTTCGATTTTTACTCTTGGCACACTTATGCCGATCGCTCCGCCGATCCTTACGACGCCGTTCGTCTCGGTAAGCAAATTCGTGAACTCCTCAACACCCACGGCTTCCCCAACGCTGAGAGCATTCTCTCAGAGTGGAATCTCACCCCGGACTTTACCGACCGCGAGAAGGCCAGGCTGCAAGGCGTGGACAACGCTGCCTACATCGGCGCGGTACTCAGCTATTTTCAGGACGCCCCCATTGATCACGCGCACTTCTATCGCGGCGACGCAGCATGGATGGGACTCTTCGATCTCCGCGGCAAGTATTTCAAGACCGCATACACGTTCCAAGCCACGGGGAAAATGCTGGACACGCCGCAGCGCTTTGCAGTTGAGGGCACGGACAGCTTCGGTTTCGCGGCGCTGGCAGGCCGTTCGGCAGATGGCAAAACCGTTCAGATACTGATCAGCAATTATGCGATTCCGGCGGGCTTCAAGCCAAACATCATGCAAATACCGCCGGAAGCGCTGAAAGCATTGCCCGCTTTGCCGGACTTTTCTAAACTCAAGTTTCTGCCGCCTCGTACGGACATCGTTTACCGTGACAATGCTGGCTACAACCTCACGATCACTAACTTGCCGTGGGGTGAAAAAACATTCAGCGTAAAGCGTTACCGAATTAGCGAGACGCAGAATCTCGACTCGCTCGAAGAAAAGTCTGGCGCGGGAGGAACTCTGAATCTGTCCAGTCGTCTCGCCCCCCCTGCCGTAGAACTCATCGTGCTTGAGCGACAGTGACAAGGCGCCTGCATACCCGAATTGTGTCAGTCCGATGGGGCCTCTATTTTTGTTGCTTGGAAAATGTGCGGATGTAGGCCAGCAGCGAATCGATCTGCGCCTCTGACAAACTGCTCTTGAACGGAGGCATATTGTTCTTCCCGTCGCTCATGATCTGGCGGAGTTGTGCGTCGGGCTTGCTCTGCACGGCCGCAGAACCCAAATCAGGTGCGTTCAGGCTTTTTCCAACAGGTGTACCGGCACCGTTTTTACCATGGCAAGACGCGCAAGATTGGTTGAACAGACCTTGCGTAGCCTGGTCAGCCGGCGCGCCTAGAGCGGTTACAGGCTGAAACACAACCAAGAGTCCCGCCACTGCAATCATCAGGGCTGAACAAATCGTGCTGCTCGGAAACTCCGTTGGGATTCTTGTCATCGGACCAACCCCTTTATCTTTCTTGGCAATTGTCATGCCATCCCGAGCCGCGAAGGTCTGCGGGCGAAAAACAGTTGATAGTGAATGCTCGGCGCACCGAATCACCGACGGGATTTTGACACGATGTCACCCTGTCGACGGAAGCGCGCCGCAAACCTGCCGCACAGCTTATATTAGAGCGAAGACGAGCGCTAGCACCAGTTGCATGCTGGCAAATGGACGGTTTGGAGACAGTCTTGCTATTTGATTGTCGCAGTGGGGATTGTTCCGGGAGTCATTCTGTTAGCGTACGCCGCGCAGAAAACCGTGCGAAAAGCCAACGATTTCCGGAAACGGATGGACCACGAAATGCATCCATAACAGACATCCGAGGTTTCTATGATTCAGCTGAGAGTGAACGACATTGACCGGTCGTTCGACGGTAATCCGGACATGCCGCTCTTGTGGTACCTACGCGACATTCTGGGACTGACGGGAACAAAGTTCGGATGCGGCATTGGACTGTGCGGTTCTTG
>DASYOD010000028.1:0-21502 GCA_036008085.1 Terriglobales bacterium | reverse complement strand
CCGAAAACCTTCGCGGGTCGTGTTTGTGAAATCACCCTTCAGTTCATCGGCAGGAGCGAAGGCAATGCTGTGGACGAGCACGTGCAGTTTGCCGTAGTGCTCTTTCAGTTGGGCGAAGAGTCGCTCGATCTCAGCGTCGTTTGAAACGTCACATTGGAAAGCCTCCGCGCCAGGCAGGGAAAGAATCAGGTCTTTGGCCTCCAGCGCCATGCGCTCGTTCTGATACGTAATGGCCAGCTTGGCGCCAGCATTGTGCAGCCCTTGGGCGATAGACCAGGCGATGCTGCGTTTGTTGGCGACTCCAAAGACAACGGCAACTCGACCTTCGAGGCTGGAGGACATGCGTGTCTCCTAGTGAAATTGAAACAGAAAGAATAACAGGCTTGGTTAACTCAATCGCCGATTTTCAATTGACAATTAACAATTGAAAATCGGCAATCTAAGTCTATTCGGCTGTGGTCACTTCGATGGGTGCAGCCGCTCCTACCGGCCAGCTTGCGCTGACAAATGCGACCGCGTATACCAATCCAATGATTGAGAATCCCGCGACCAGACTCACCTGCGCGACTGCTCCGACCAAAAGCGCCAGACAAATCTGCAGTGCGGTACCCGCAAAATAGAACGTGTTCTGCACTCTGCCCATGAAATGCTGCGGCACCTGCTGCATGATGCTTGTGTTCATGGCGACACCACTCACACCGCGGGCAGACCCCATCATGCCATAGAGAAATACAGCGATGGCAAGCGCAGGAGAGAGAGGCGCCAAAATCATGCTGATGGTCAACAATCCCATCGAGATTGCAATTGACCGCTTGGCTCCCAAACCTGCGATCAGCCAAGGTGCATACAGGGCGCTGGCAAACGCACCTGTTCCCCATCCGGCATTGAGCCAGCCATACCCGACGGCTCCGGCGTGAAACACCTTGTCGCTTAATGGAGGAGTGACCACGACTCCGGTTGTCATTGCGGCCAGGAACAGTGCCCAACTGATTCCCAGAAAAACCAGACTTCGCCGATTGCGAAGAAACTGGATGCCTTCGCGCATCTCGCGAACAAAGCGCTCGACTCCGGTTTCCGCTGCCTCGATGTCGGCGCGTAACTCCTCTGGCCGAGGCACCACGTGCCGTCCCTTTCGCACGGCGAAGTAGCAGAGAAACGAAACCAGGTAGGTGGAGAAATCGATGAGCAACACCCCGCCCAGCCCGATGCGGTTGTAAACGAATCCGACGATAGAGCCTGCAATTAGCCAGCCCCCCTGGATTCCAGCCAGCAGAAACGTATTTGCGTGGACGAATTCCTCCCCGGGAGTCAACTCCTGGATCAGGGCCGTGATCGTGGGCCAGAACATCCAGAAACCCGCAGCCACCAGGGTGTTCATCAGGTAGAGTTCCCAGATCTTCGCTTTACCCATGAAGGCCAGAATAGAAACGGCAAGGATGACGACGGCGCGGCCGGCGTCGAGCATCATGACGAGGCGACGGCGGTCTTCGCGGTCAATGATCACGCCGGTGAACGGCAGCATGAGCATGGCCGGAATAGTTTGCAGGACGGCGAACGTTCCAAGGGCGATTTCAGAATGCGTGGCCTGCAGAATGTACCAGGCAACCGCGGCAGAGTTCATTCCGCTGCCTAACATCGAAATCACATTGGCAGCGAAAACGAAGCGCAGCGCCGGTTTCTGCAGAATGGATCGCATGATCTAATTTAAATGAAGAGGAGGCGCTCGCCAACCCGGCATTCGCCCGGAATTGCTCACTCCTCGAAGCGGACGCCATGAAAAGCCTGACTTGGTAGAAAAGATTTGATGACCGATCGATGGACGACAGGAAAAACCACGTTGATGCTGGAGGCCTTCGCAGTTCGTGCTTCGGTGAACTTACCCGCGGCCTACGCCGACATATTCGAATCCCATGGCGCGGAGGCGGACCGAGTCAAGCAGGTTTTTTGTGTCTACAATAAACGGACGGCGCAGAGTTTGTTTGATGCGATTGAAGTCCAGAGCACGAAATTCCGGCCAACCTGTGCCGACCACTAAAGCGTCGACGCCTTCGGCTGCGGCATAAGGAGACTCGCAATAGAACACGCTGCCATTGAGTTCCAGACGTGCGTCTGGCAAGGCAACGGGATCGTAGGCTCGCACACGCGCGCCTTGAGCGATCAAGTTCTTGGCCAGTCGCATCGACGAAGATCCCGCAATGGAATTGGTGTTCGGTTTGAAAGCCAGTCCTAAAATTCCCACGTCCTTGTTGTGTACGGATTGAACGCACTTGGAGATTTTTTCTATTACCTGATCTGCCAAACCGTGATTCACTTCGCGTGCGGCGCTTAGAATTTTGAGGGCCACGCCTTTGCGCTGAGCCAGGTCCGCAAGCGAATCCATGTCCGATTCTGCGAACAGGCCTCCCATCCCGGCTCCCGGTTGCAGGCAGCGAGGCGCAATTTTTTTGTCCAAGCCCAAAGCCAGCGATAGGCTGACGGCGTCGGCGTTTACTCGTTCACACAAACTGGCCAGTTCGTTGATGAAAGAAATTTTGGTTGCCACAAACGCAGTCGCAGATTCGCGCACCAGTTCGGCGGTTTCGTGATTGGTCACAATCACCGGAACGCCGCGCATCACCAGCGAGTGGAATATTTGTTTGAGAGCGAGCACAGCATCGTTCGACGCGGTTCCCAGAATGATGCGGTCCGGCCAGTTGAAATCCTCTATCGCGCAGCCCGGGGTAAAGAACATAGGCTGTGAAACCAAAGTCGCCCGCAAGCCTGCAGCCGCGATGCTTTGCTCAATCGCGGACGCAGTGCCCACCGGAACCGGAGTCACAATCGTGAGTATGGGTGGTTTGGCAGCTGCGCGAGCGATGCGAATGGCAAGATCGGAAAGATGCTGGACGCTGTCCTCGGCGAGAAAGATTACCTGCGCCTTGCGTGCAAAAGACTCTATATCGGTCGAGTATGCCAGCCGCCCCGAGCGCACGTTACGTTTAATGACTTCGGTAAGGTTTTTCTCGTGGAAGGGAACATTGCCCTGGGCCATTGCGACCATTTGCGAGCTGTCTGGATGGCAGCAAATAACTGGGGTTCCGAAGTCGGCGAGACAGGCGGAAACGACTGTACCCAAGTATCCCGCTCCGTAAACCCCAATCTGCATGGAACCTCCAGAAACCATGAATTCGCTGGGGAGGGTGCCTGATCGGCTGGCGCAGCGATTCCCACTTCTGGTTTACTCCCGCGGTGCGCACATAGCAATGCACGAGAGGGATTTGTACCTAGGGACATGCCCTACCGAGTAAGCGGGAATTTGGACAGTCCCAACGTCATGGAAGGAAGTTCGCGAAGCTGACCCTATCGTTTCAGCAGGCTCCCGCCCAGGCGAATGCCGGCTAAATCCACCCAGCGGTTCTGTTCCTGTTCACGAACGAAAGTCAGCTCATTCACCGGCACGGAACGGCTGCCCACGAATTGTGCCCAGCGGTCGCGAGCGACAATATGCGCCTTCTGCGCCAACTCCTGGGTGCTAAGTTTCACAATCGTGAGGTGCGGCATGTAAGGCCATTCCTCCTCACATAAAAGCACGCCGGTGTTCAATCGATCATGCAGTTCGTGCATGCGATAGGCGGCGTGAGCCACGCGTATAAAAACCGTCGGCGTCACCGGAACAAAAGTTTCGACGTCTCCGAGAGTGACTTCGAAACGCTCAGCCTGGCCGCAGACTTCCTCTACGATCTCGAGCGCCGAAACTTCACCTCCCTGCAACCGACGTGGTGGAAGGATAGTCAGATGAGCGGGTAGATGGGGCAGATCAGGATGCAACTCCTGCCGGAGGTTCTCCACAAATTCCCCGACAGCATTCCTCACATAAGCCACCATGGCATAACGGGGACTTTGCATGTCAACTGGAGATTATACCTCTGGAGACGCGGAACATGGCTACAACCGCCTGACTTATCGGATAACTCTGATGAGTGCGCCTTCTAAATCAGCGATCAAGTCGTCGGTGTCTTCAATGCCCACGGAGTATCGAATCAGTGCTTCGGGAATGCCGCTGGCAGCCCGCTCCTCGCGTGTGGACTCTACGTGGCTGGTAGTCGCGGGAGGGCCGGCAACCGTTTCGACCGCCCCAAGGTTGGCGGCGAGGTGTGCATATCGCAGCCGCGGAAGAAACTTCTTCACCGCAGCGAAGCCGCCCTTCAGAACAAAACTGAGGACGCCGCCATATCCGCTCATCTGACGGCGAGCGATAGTATGATTCTCATGCGATTCCAGGCCAGGATAAAAAACCGCCTCAACCTTCGGATGAGATTCCAGGAAACGGGCAATCTGCAGCGCGCTCTGGTTCTGCTGGCGTATGCGCAAATGCAAGGTTTTCATCCCCCGCAACAGCAGGTAGGCGGCCATCGGGTCCAGGCAGGCTCCGGTAATTTCGCGGAAGTGGTAAATTTGATTGACCAGTTCCCGCTTGCCGCACACCGCTCCGCCAAGCGCATCCGCATGCCCGCCGAGAAATTTGGTGGCGCTGTGAATTACAAGATCGGCGCCCAGCTTTAACGGTTGCTGATTGATCGGCGTGGCAAACGTGTTATCTACAATGACGAGCGCACCATGCTTGTGCGCGACCGCTGCAAGCCGCGCCAGGTCGATTACTTTGTTGGTCGGATTAGTTGGACTTTCGAGATACAGGACCTTGCAGTCTTTTGCGATGGCAGCCTCAATCGCCGCTTGGTCAGTCGTATCGCAGAGTGTTACGTCGATCTGAAACCGTGGCAGGAATTCGATGAAGAGTTTGTTGGTCCCCCCGTAAGTATCGTTCACCGATACAACGCGATCTTCGGGAGAGAGCAAAGTGAACAGCGTATTGCTGATCGCGGCCATGCCGCTGGCAAAACTGGTCGCCGCCTCGGCGCCTTCCAGAGTTCGTATCTTGTCTTCGAACGCACTGACGGTGGGATTGGTATTGCGCCCGTAAATGTGCCCGGGCTTTTTCCCTTGTGCGACCTTCAGCCATTCATCAAGGTCCTGATAACCAAAAGAAACGCTGTGCACGACAGGAACTTGCGTCGAGCCCATCCAATGACCGTTTTGCTCGCCCGCCCAGACCGAAAGTGTTCCCAGACCTGGGCCGACGTTCTGTTTCTTAGGGACGTTAGAGCGACGATTCTTTTTCATGTCAAAGTTCGTCCCCAGTGTCTCACAAACCAGTTTGTCATCCTGAGGCGGCGGAGTCCTACGCGGTGCGCGCGCTTCGCTTAAGATTTCGCAGGCGGAACCAGCAATTGCGCGGAGACAACGGATCAAAAATGAATCACAATACCGGTCGAGACGCGCACATTATTTTGCGTGTTGCTGAAGAAACGGGTTTGCACCATGTCGCCTTCTAGTCGCCAACTAATAAGTGGAATGAGGTGATAATCAAGGCCGCCGCCAAGGGCATAAGAAAACGATGTGCCTGAATTCGAAAAGGGCGACGCACTCAAGCTGATGTGTCCTGCGCCGATTAGGGCTTCCGCGAATGGCCGGAACTTCGACACTGAAACCGAAACTCTCGGGCCAAAGAGAAAAGTCTGAACATGCGTTGAGGCGCCGTTGGGAAAACATGATCCGCCGATTACCGCCGTGCATGCAGGATTCGCGACGGGCGAGGTTCCGTACTCCCCGCTGAAGTCCGCCACCAATCCAATAAACGGCAGCACTTTGCCTTCGATGGAACCAGTCCAGCCATTCATGCTGGTTCGATTATTCGACACTAAATCGGCGCTCATGTAGGAATATCCGAAGTAAACGTTTCCACTCGGGACTTGTGCGGAAGCGGCGCCTGCCAACATAAAAAAAGTGAACGCAATTGCGATCGTTCTGTTCACAAACATACTTCCGGCTCCATAAGGGGCTATGTCGGTTATTCGATGCTGGTGGCGCAAAGCGAGGATGCTGCGCATGTCTCGCCTTTATCGTTCTTTTTGATCAAAGTTTTTAATTGGATTTTCACAGTCCTGCAGCCAACACGAGACATCCAACATTCATCATCAACTTGAGCTCTTGATTGAACTAGTTCATACGAGATCCCCTCGGCTTCGCTCGGGGCAAGCTCTCTCACAGTGGTGGAAACGAGGCGTTTGGGAATGATCCCCTAGCCGCATAAGGAGTGGAATTTGAAGTTAATGTTGCAAACCGAAGCAATTCACGACATCACCGTTCTTCGTTGCCGGGGTCGTTTTACCTATCGCGACGAAGCCACGGCATTCTCACAAAAAATAGCTGAGCTGCTTCCCAACGCACGGCAGTTGGTAGTCGAGTTTAGTGAATTGGAAATTATTGACAGTGCCGGTCTCGGCGAACTCGTAGTGATACATATGTGGACTCGGGCCAGCGGATGCGCGCTGAAACTGGCCGGAGCCAATGCCCGCATCCTCCACTTGCTGGAACTCACAAATCTGTCCAGGATTTTCGATATCCACCCTACGTTGGACGACGCTTTGCTTTCATTCGAACGCAAGCCCAAAAAGACCGGAAGCGCAGCTAACGCCGCCTAGGATTTTGAAAAAGCCGGATTGCATGCGTGCATACGTCGGTCCACGGAAAAAGGTCCGCTGCCCACCAGAAGAAGAAATATCAGCCCCAGGAGCATGCAATAATCTGTGCGCGCTTCATGCGCCATGCTCCAGAATCCCGTCTTGTAAAGCATCGGAATTTTTGTCGTAATTATTGCAACACTGATGTCGATGAGTAGCGGAACCGTGGCCAGTCGCGTGAACAAACCGATAATCAAAAGTGTGCCGCAGACTATTTCAACCGTGCCCACGAAAGGCGCAAAGAACTGTGGATATGGAATGCCGATTTTTAAAAAGCGTCCTATACCCAGCGTCTCGGGGAAGAGAAACTTTTGAACACCCTCTGACAAGAAGACACCGCCGACCAAAAGACGAATGAGGATCGTAGCCGGTGGAGCAGTCGTCCTGAGCAATAAATTTGGCATCACCGCCTCAGGCGTACTCAAGGAGCGCCATGAAACCAAAGTCCATGTGCAGTTGCTGATGGCAGTGAAACAGCGTATTTCCTGGATTATCCGCAGTGAAATCCACCTCGATGGTTTTGTTCGCGTTCACAACCACCGTATCCTTCAAAATACCGGATGTAGGCTTACCGTAGACCTTTGTCAATTCGAAACTGTGCCGATGCAGGTGAAGTGGGTGAGCGTCGTCGCTCTCGTTGCGGAAGATCATGCGGTATCTTTTCCCTGGGTGCACCATCATTGGATCAGTATGTGGATAAGACTTCCCGTTGATTGTCCAGCGATTGAAGCCACCGTGACCACCGGGAATTTTCTTGAAGACTAAATCAAACTGGCCGTCAGGCGCGGCAATGCTCTTAGCGTCCTTCCCAAACACCGTGTAGTCCCACGTCTGCTTTTCTGGTTTCGTCCACTGCGGAGCGCCTTTTCGATCCGCATATTCAACCGCCACACCAAAACCGTGCTGGCGATCATCGTCATCCGTGCTTCCAAGAATCCATACGCCCGGCGCGTCCATGCTCACAATCGCATCCACACGCTCAGCCGCGCCGACCTGCAGTATCTTCACCGTTTGAGGATTCGGTACGGGATTGCCATCCAGGGCAAGAACCTGGAATTGATGGGATGGCAATCCTACGTTTACGGTTTCTGTGGCGCTCGCATTGAGAAAATGAAACAGTATGCGATCCCCGCGCTTCACCCGGATCGGCTCCCCGTGACCGAGAGCTTTGTCGTTAAACGAGAAGGCTCGATAACCAACCTCAAGCCCGTTGTTGGGCGGCGGTGGCGCGCTACCTTCGTCCGACTCCTCCATCGAAGCGCTGTAATAAGGTTCCCACTGATGCATGGCCAGAAAAACTTCGCGGTCATATTGTCCGGAATCATTCTTAGGTTCGATGTAAACGAAACCGAACTGGCCGCTATAGAGGCCGCGATGCAGATCTTTCCCAGCAAACGCATGGCTGTGATACCAACGCGCACCCGCAGGCTTTGGGGTGAAGCTGTAGCGTCGATGCTGGTGCGCCGGAACCGCCGGAGTGCCTTCTTCGGTAGCACCGTCCGCTTCTACCGAAATCATCTGCCCGTGCCAGTGGACAATTTCTTCATGATCGGTGTCGTTGAAGATATCAACCGTGACCGGCGTTCCTTCTTTCATTCGCAAGATTGGGCCGGGAACCTGCCCGTTATAACCAAAAGTGTGAATAGTTTTCCCAGGCGCGATATCAAAAGAGACTGAGCCGATGTGGAGGGTGAAATCGGCTTTGGTTTGCGGAGGGTAATCCTTCGTAGCAGCAACCAGATTGTGCGAGGCAATGCCAGCGATAGCGAGGCCGGCATGTTTCAAAAAGCGTCGCCGTTCCATTCCGTAATCTTATCCAATGCCTTTGCCGGATGAAATCAGTGAAGAGTCGTAGGGAACGTCGTCTTTTACAGGAAAGCTTCTACGCTACGCGCCGTTGTTTTTCCAGCATGGTCAAGAACTCTGCGACCAGTTCTTCATCCCACAGTCCTCCGCGAGCTTCCTGACGCATGGTGAAGGCAGCGTGCTCATGGGCCAACGCTGGTTTGTAGGGTCGCGCGGTACGGAGGGCGTCATAGACGTCTACTACCTGTAGAACCCGCGCTAGCAAGGGGATTTCATTTTTCCGCAATGCATCCGGATACCCGCTGCCATCCGAGTGCTCATGATGACTGCGAATGATGGGCAGCACCAGTCGCAACGACTTCAGCGGACGGCAGATGTTCTCGCCAGTCAGCGGATGCTGCTTCATGATTGTCCATTCTTCTTCGCTAAGGTTCGTCCCTTTTTTTAGAATTTCGTCGGGAACTGCGATTTTTCCCAAGTCGTGCAGGTATCCGCCGCGACGCAATGCCACAATCGATTCATCATTTAATCCGAGATGTCGGCCGAGATTGCTGGCGTTCTCGGCCAGCCGTTCGCAATGACCCTCCGTATAAGGATCGCGACTTTCCACGCTCAAGCCCAATGTGCAGAGTACGGATTCCGCGGTCTCCAACTCATCGGTGAACTCTTTAATCTTAAGCAGCGACTTTACTCGGGCAAACAATTCCTCGGAGAAAATTGGCTTGTTGAGGAAATCGTCGGCGCCAGCCTCGATTCCGCGCAACCTGTCCTCGCGGTCGCTCAACCCGGTAATCAGCACAAACGGGATCAAACGGGTAGTCGGGTCGTCCTTGAGCTCACGGCAGAGTTCGTAGCCCGACTTGCCGGGCATGACGACATCGGAAAGAATCAAATCAGGAAGTTCGCGGCGAATTTCTCGCTCGGCATGGGCTGCATCCGGAGCTCCGACTACTTCGTAGCCGCGCGTGCCCAACAGTTCCCGCATAAGAAACATGGTATCGGGGTTGTCGTCTACCACCAGGATACGGGGAGGGCGCCGCGGAGAAAGTTCTCCCATCTCTCTGTAAGACGAAGAAACCGAGGACGGAGATGTCCGGAATTTTTGGGGGCTCATCGCTACCGATCAAAAATCTTTGCTCATTGTAACGGATTTCAACACCGCGTACCGCCGATGTTTTGTTGTTCTCGCAAATACCTGTCCCAGTTCTGGACACGCCATTTCGGGAAATGTCGCGCCACGTTGTGCCATCTGAACTTGTATCAGCAATCATTGCGTGCTTAGCCTCAGTCATGCGCTTTCTTCTCCGCACCATCGCGATTGTTCCTCTTGTCTTGGCTGCTGCTTTTGCTGCCTCCAAGCCACACGTGATTGCTTTTGGCAAATGGACGCTGGTTAAAGTCTCCAGCGATCTCGATCGGTCAGAAGACTTAAAAATGCGGCCCATGTACGTGGATGGACGGTTGAAGGAATTCACCTTCGGTATTCCGCACGACGTAACCGAGCAGTTGTTCGTAGTGCGGCGCATGCTTCGCATGAATGACAGTTTGCCGCAGGACACAGGGGCAACTCCGCACTGGAGCTGGCAGCGCGGCGGATGGCTCGTCATCGATCGCATCAACGGACACATCTCCCAGGCCGCGCTGCCTGAGTTCGATCCTGATTCCTCGTCCGCCAGTTGGTATCGCGACTATGTTGCCTATTGCGGATTCTCCGATGATGGAGGCAAGCTCTCGGCGGTAGTGATGCAATTAGGACGCCGCAAGCCCATCCTCAAAAAGCCATTGGGCGAAGCGAGCAGTGGCGATGGGTCCGGCGCATGCGCTCCTCCGGCATGGCAACGCGCTCCAACCCGAGTGAGCTTCGTTTCTAAAGCAGATCAAAAGTTAACCTTCGCAGTCCGCGGACACATGGTCGAAGTAGTGACAGAAGATGATGCCGAAGAAGGAACAGAATAGCTGATCGTGGCGAGAGTGCCATACTCGTGCGTTTCGCTACGATGGCGGGAGCCCTGCAGTTGCATGCTTCAGTTCCAGATAAATCATCAGCAGAACGATTGCGGCCACAATAAAAACGCCGCGCCGCCACCGATTGCGAATTTCTGCCGGCGCAGTAAGATGTTTAGCCAAAACTGCACCCAGCGCCAAGCCCACCACCAACCCGCCAATGTGAGCCGAGTTATCAATTCCCGGAACCGCAGCGCCGAAGAACAAATTGTAACCGGCGAATATGAGCAGACTTTTCAGTGTGCCCTGAATCGCCTGTTTGGAAATAGGCAAATGTCCGAGATAAAGAGCTGAGATAAGAGCTCCAGCCAGTCCGAAAATTGCTCCCGATGCTCCAACGCCGACAGCCTGCGGATGCCACCATAGACTGGACAAACTGCCTGCGAGTCCGCAGAAGGTATAAGTTAGAACGTAAGTCCACGGATCGAAGATTCGCTCCGCCAGAAAACCCAGGTTCCACAAGCACCACATGTTAAGTGCGATGTGGATGATTCCCGCATGAACATACGTGGAAGCCAGAATTCGCCACGGCTCCGGCCCCAGGGAAAGCGGTCCGAAGTTTGCTCCCCACTTCAACAATTGCTGCAGGCCCGGAGTAACCGGGGACACGCCAGTCAGGGACATCGTCAGAAAGACAGCCACATTCATTCCAATCAATGTGGTAGTGATGGGCTGTTTATTTCCGATCATAAGTGGCGCTTGGGGTGCCCCATGCCTCGCCGCTTTTGCGAGACATGGGAATACGAGACAATATTGTCGAAATCAGATTTAGCAATTGATTTCAATCGCCCGTCTCTGCCATCGCTAAACTTTCCATTGCCGGCTTCCTGGTCACTTGTGCGCTGGTGACCAGAACTACCGAGGCTACCACGATCGCACTGCCTGCGAGGATGTAACCATCCACCCGCTCATGCAAAATCAACCATCCCAGAAAAACCGCAACCACAGGATTAACGTACGCGTAAGTCGAAACTTTCGCTGTTGGCACGTGGTTCAGCAACCAGATGTACGCGGTGTAGCCAATCCATGATCCGCAAACGACCAAATACAGAGTCGCGCCGATCCCGCGCGGCGTCCATACCACTTTCGAGAAGTCATGGGCGCCAGCTGCGAAGAGCAAATTCGCCAAGCCAGCGGCAATCATCTGCCAGGCGGTAGCAGAGAACGGATCCACATCAGCAGACTTCCAACGTTTGGCCAGCACAGATCCCAACGCCCAACTGAATGACCCGCCCAACAAACTGATGGAGGCCCACAGTTGCACTCGTCCGAACGAAGTGCTTGTGGTTAAATCGGGCCACAATAATATGATCAGCCCCACGACGCCCAGACCCAGCCCAGCTTTGCCGCGCAGCGAAACATGATGATCGCCGAGCAACAGCGTATCCAGCACCAGGAACCAGAGCGGAGTAACCGCAACGATCAAGGCCGCCAAGCCTGACGCCACATACTTTTCCGCGTAAGAAAGCGTGAGATTCCCACCCATGAGCAAAAGCACGCCAACTGCCGCCATCCGCCCCAACTGGCGACGGTTGTACCAAACAGTTCGCCCGCGCGCTCCGCAAAATGCCAGCATGCACACGCCGGCAATCAGAAAACGCAAGCCGCACATGAGCGCCGGAGGAATGCGCTCCACAGCAATATCAATCGCGAGGTAGGTCGATCCCCAAAAGAAATAGACGAGCCCAAAGGCAAGAACGATGGCAAACCGGCTCTGGCGTTGGGCGTTGGTCATCAGAGAGTCAATAATGTGATAAGTATCAGACACACGAACGCTAAGCAGAGATGCGGGATTTTTCAAACTGCACCGCACCACTAACCATTCAAGGTATCGATTCTCAGTTGGAGATCCACCACGGAGACACAAATTCGATGGAAACGTCGACGGTACCCATTGTTTCGTTTTCTTGGCTCTTAGTGTACTTCGCGGGATCGGTTCCGTCTGCCGCCGGAAAAAACCTGGCACAAAACTCTCGCAGTGCGTCTGGAGAATACGGCTTTCCCCGCAGATCTTCCCATCCGTCCGTCAATACTTGTGCTTTCTGGGATTCCAGCCCCGTAACGCGAAGTTCGCCCCAGTGAAACAACTTTCCTTCGTCCAAATCAATGTCGAGTCGAACAGTGGCGTTGGTCTCGTCAAATTCGGTATTAGGGATGGAGGTGATGTTCAGGTATCCCGCATCCTGGTAATGTTGGTGAATTGCTTCCAGCCCAGTCGCGATCCTCGCCCGACTGAAAACCTCACCCGGCTGGACCGGGATCAGTTTCAACAGTTCTTCTTGAGAAAATGCCCTCCCATTGGTGAAACGTATTTCTCGCAGTCTGTATTGTTTTCCGTAATCGAGAACCTTCACCGCGATGTCAAACTGGCCATCATCCTTGCCCGCGACATGCTCAGCCACACCGCTCACCTTAACCTCGAAATAGCCCTCGTCCTGACATGCTTCGCGGACACGCTCCTCTGCTAGAGCAACCGCATGGTCAGGCAACTCGCCCTCGCGCCGGATTTTTCTTGTGATTTCACGCCGTTCTGGCTCCGAAAGCCTCCCGGTGTTCTCGAAAATAATGCTTCGGATTGTCAGCGCGGAGGGTTGCTGTAGCTGGTCTTCATCGACAAAGCTGCCCGTTTGCCCGATTACAGGGAACGATGCCACAAGACAAAAACAGAGCAGAAGGCGCTTCACAAGATCACCTCCGACAAGAGGAATTATAACCGTCTGACCGCTTGGCATGACTAACGGACGTGACCCGATTGGGGGTTACGTAACCGCACGTGGCACGCTATACTAAAGATGGAATGTTTCGCGATGGTCAGCCAAAATCCCAATTCGCACCTGCCCGCGTGCTGGATCCACTTTCTGGTGTGTCCGCGCCGCTATCTGGCAGTGTTGCCGTCGCGCTCGCGTCCCAGCTTATTCGGTAGCGACTAACTCTCCCATCCTCCTCGTCCGATTCTGGCTTTAAGGCTGAAGTCCGCCTCGAAGCCAACGACCATAGACGAACGACCAACGACCACTTCGGAGGATGCCATGTCCACTCAAACTCTTAACGCGCCCAAGATCGTAACCGCTTTGCCGGGTCCAAACGCAAAGCGTGTTCTCGCGGGCGACAGCAAATTTATTTCGCCTTCCTATACGCGCTCTTATCCGCTCGTTGCCAAACAAGGACGCGGCATCGTAGTTACCGACGTTGATGGAAATGAATTCTTCGATTTCTCCGCCGGCATCGCCGTGACCTCGACCGGACACTGCCACCCGGATGTGGTCGCCGCCATTCAAAAGCAATCAGCGGAACTGATCCACATGTCCGGCACCGATTTCTATTACGAGAACATGGTGACGTTGGCAGAGCGCCTGTCGAAGATCGCGCCCATGCCCGGGCCGCACAAAATTTACTACGGGAACTCAGGGACGGAAGCTATCGAGTGCGCTCTGAAACTTGCCCGCTATCACACCAAGCGGCAGAACGTGATCGCATTCTACGGAGCCTTTCACGGACGCACCATGGGCGCACTTTCGCTCACCGCCTCCAAGCCGCAGCAGAAGCGCCGCTTCGGCCCCATGGTTCCAGGCGTGACCCACATTCGCTACCCTGACGTGTACCGCGGATGCGAAGGCGGTCCTCAGGACGCGGATGCCTTCGCGCTCGGCTGCGCCCGCTTCATCGAGGACAAGCTCTTCAAGACTACGCTTGCCCCCGAGGAAGTAGCCGCGATCTTCGTCGAACCGGTGCAAGGCGAAGGTGGATACGTAATCGCGCCTACGGTTTTCATGCAGGAACTGCGCCGCATTTGCGATCGCCACGGCATACTTCTGGTGGTCGACGAGGTTCAGAGCGGCATCGGACGCACGGGCAAATGGTGGGCCATCGAGCACACCGGCATTCATCCTGACATTGTTTGTTCAGCCAAAGGCATCGCCTCGGGAATGCCGCTGGGCGTTACCATCAGCAAAGCTGAAATCATGGATTGGGTTCCCGGTTCGCATGCTTCCACATTCGGCGGCAACCCGGTGTGCAACGCGGCTGCAATGGCAACGCTGGATGTCATCGAGCGCGAAGGCCTGCTGCAGAACGCAACCGAAGTCGGCAACCACATGCTGAAGCGCATGTCGACCTGGCCCGCGAAACATAAGCTGGTCGGCGACGTTCGCGGCCGCGGCCTGATGATCGGAGTCGAAATTGTCAAAGACAAGAAGACCAAAGAATATGCCGCGACTGAGCGCGACCGCATCATCCAAACCGCGTTTGAGCACGGAATTCTGTTTCTCGGCTGTGGCCCGAGCACCATTCGTATCGCCCCGCCACTGATCGTGACCAAAGAGGAAACTGACGTCGCCATGGATGTGCTCGAAGAATCCATCTCGATGGTAAGCCAAGGTTAAACAGCCGCGCGACCTCCTGCGCCGGCTGCGTGGGGGCAGGCCGTCTTAACTAGGCCTGCCCATTTTTATGAATCCCGTGCAAGGATTTTGTTTCCTTAATCCGTAATCCGTCAGGGTCTGGGCCACGCACCGAAACAAATTTCCACGCCCCGGGTTGTAGTAGGCACGGGCCATCCTTGGTCGAGGTGCTCGCTCGACCACCGTGACCTGGCTGACTCTTGAGGTGCTCAATGAAACTTCTCCCCCTTGCCCTTTTGGCGCTGATCGTGACTTCCGTAGCATCCGCCCAGACACAGCAGCAGGACTGGATCCCTCACGGCATTGAAAGCCTGGGACAAAACGCATCCTCGCGAACCGAGTTCACCCTCGACCACTCCATGCTGGTGTTCGTTTCCAAGCTCGATCAGGACGACGACGACCTGCGCCGCGTAATCGCAGGCGTGAATGGGATCTCGGTACACAGCTACCGTTTCCCCAAGCCAGGAATGTACGATTCGGACGCTCTGAACTCGGTGCGCCAACAATTCCACACCGCAGGCTGGAAACACATGGTCAGCACCCATGACAAAAACGGCGGTTCGGGCGCCACCGATCTCTGGGTCCACTTCGAGAATAAGACCATCCGCAACGTCGCGGTCCTGCTCACTGGGGAGAAACAGCTGAACCTGATTGCAGTCTCGGGATCAATCAGTCCCCTCGACCTCTTTCATCTCAGCGGACACTTCGGCATCCCAAAGATAGAAGGCGGAGCGGTCGTTCCCGCTCCTGACAGCGACCGCTAGTGGAGAACTAAAACGGGGGCTATGGCCCACGTCTGAGTTTTTCCATTATTCACTGGTGACCGACGCTACCCCTGAAGACCCGGTACCGTTGTGCTCAACTCTACCAACTGCGCTTCCCTTCAGTAACTTGATCGCGGCGTGTTACCCTGTCAATCTTGCCCCCGGGACGGACTTTCTTTCCGTTGGGGGGACAACTGCTCTATGATTTCCGAATCAAAGCATCTCGTGACACGCAAATCTCTGCTTTTTGTGGTACTTGCGCTGTGCTGCGCCAGCGCCGCTTGGGCCGGACAGTGGACCGCGTTGGGGCCGGACGGGGGCGATGTTCGCAGCCTCACCTACGATCCACAGAATCCCGATCACATCTTCCTGGGAACCAGCACAGGAAGTCTTTTCACTTCGACCGACGGCGGTCATAGCTGGACCAAGTTTGCTCATCTCGGCAATGGCGACGATTACGTGATCGACCACCTCGCTATTGATCCGCAAAGCCCGAACAAAATGTATGCGGCTGCCTGGAGCGTCGAAAACCAGCAGGCTGGCGACCTGTTCCGCTCGAACGATGGCGGAACTACTTGGGAAACCATTCCTGCCATGCACGGCAAATCGATCCGGGCCATGGCGATCTCAGCTTCCGACTCGAAGACTCTGGTCGCGGGCGCGCTTGATGGCGTTTTCCGCAGCACCGATGGCGGCAAAAACTGGCAGAAGATTTCCTCCTCCAACCAGGAAATTCATAACATCGAATCCATCGCCGTCGATCCCAAGAATCCGAACGTCGTTTATGCTGGAACCTGGCATCTGGCCTGGAAGACCGACGATGGTGGGGCCAACTGGCACCACATCAACAAAGGCATGATCGAAGATTCCGACGTGTTCTCGATTATCGTCGATTCGACGAATCCGTCAGTCGTGTTCGCCAGCGCGTGCTCCGGCATTTACAAGAGCCAGAGCGCAGGCGATTCCTTCCAGAAGATTCAGGGCATTCCGTTTTCCGCGCGTCGCACCCGGGTGTTGAAGCAGGACCCGAGCAACGCCTCGACTGTGTATGCCGGAACCACGGAAGGCCTTTGGAAAACCACCGACGCGGGCAAGACTTGGACCCGCGTCAGCAATCCTGATGTCGTGGTCAACGATGTGATGGTCGATCCCCGCAACTCGGCGCGAGTCATGCTGGCTACCGATCGCGCTGGCGTCTTGGCTAGCGAAGACGGGGGCCACACCTTCGTTACTTCGAATCATGGCTACACTCATCGTTACGTTACTTCAATTCTCGCGGACAAAAATGATTCCAACACCTTCTACGTGGGCGTGGTAAACGACCGCGAACTGGGCGGAGTCTTCGTTTCGCACGATGCGGGACAACACTGGCTGCAGAAGAGCAAAGGCCTCGACGGCCGCGATGTGTTCACGTTGAAGCAAGCCAGCAATGGCGAACTTGTAGCCGGAACCAATCGCGGCATGTTCATTCTTGCGCACAATGCTACCGAGTGGAGTCCGATCAACAATGTAATCAACCGCACAACTTCCTCGCGCAAAACTGCAAAGGGAAAAGCCGCGAAGACCGAAACTCACTCCATTCTGACGGCACACGTAAGTGAGATCGAGATCACACCCACCACCTGGATGGCTGCCACTTCCGCCGGTTTCTATACCAGTTCAAATCAGGGCAAAAGCTGGAGCGGCGGTCCGGTCATGGGCAAGCAGGATTTCGTCTCCGTGCAATCCAACGGAAACCTGGTCGCCCTGGCCACTCGCAGCAGCGTTCTGGTTTCAACCGACGACGGCAAGAGCTGGCAAGACTCCAGCCTGTCTTCCTACGTGAGCAGCATTCGTGGCGTCACGGTTACTCCTGAAGGCCAGATAATGTTTGCTTCGAGAGAGGGCGCATTCCGCAGCCCGAACGCAGGCGGCGGATGGGAGCACATGCAGAATGGTCTCCCGGATAAGAACATCAGCTCGATCAGCTACGACCACAGCAACAAACGGTTGCTGGCCACCAGCACCGAAACCGGCGTAGTTTTCGAGAGCATGGATGCCGGTCAAACCTGGACCCGCGGTCCTGACACTGGCTACCCGCTGCGCAACATCCACGTTGTGCACGGCCGCTTCGTGGCCGCCACTCCGTTTGACGGCGTCGTGATGCAACCCGAGAACGACGACCGCAGCGCCTCAACCGATGTGTCCCGGCGCACCAACTAATCGAGCATTCGAAACATTCAGGAGGAGCGGCAACATCCGCTCCTCCTTTTATTTTTGTTAGCTGCCCAAATCTAGGTTGAGACCTTCTCTGTACTTGCATCATCATAAGCCCAGGTAATCGAGTCGTGTTTCGCCAGGACGAGCTGTCTTCGCGACTTCTGCGCCAGGATCGTGTTTTTACCCGTCGGTGGGTGGCGTGCATGCCAATCAAGTTGCACTTGGCCTCTCGCTTCTACTTTTGTACAAATTGTTCGACGCTCGAGGGAAAGTTAAGTTTCATAACCTCGCAACTTGTTATGTGCTGGGAAAAAAGATAGGACACAATGCCAACTAGAGATTCCGCTCCTCGTGTGGTTATCATTCTGATCGCTGTGTTGTCGCTCACTTCAGCCGCCGAATCACAAATCGCACTAAGCTCTGGTCCTCTCGTCGTCGACCGCAACAGCCATCTCGTAGTCATGGAATATGAGAATTGGTGGGGTCCTAAGGCAGTCACGTTCCAGGGCGCCGCCGCCATGCCTTTCCTTCAGTCAGCCGATATGAAACCCGTGGGCGGAGGTTATGACAGTGCCGATCCCCGGGTTATCCAACAGCACCTCACCTGGTTTGAGCACCTGGGGTTGGATGCAGCCATGATTGAAGTAACCAACAACGTAAGCTGCATCTTTAATAGCGAGTGGTTCATCAAGAAATACCTTCCCAACTGCACTCCTTCCTTTCGCGTTTCCAATCGGACGATTCGCAACAATACTGGCAATACCTATCCTGCATGGACGAACCTTGGCACCCGGCTCAAGCTGATTCCCCTGCTGGGCGGAATCGACCAGGACGTTCTGTTCAAAGATATCGACGGAAAGACTTCCCTGGAAAAGGAGATCGACTATTTCGGCGCGCTCATGTCCCGCTATCCCGCCCTCAACATCATTTACAAAGGCAAGCCGCTAATGGTGATTTACCTTGGAGCAGCGCAAGATCCCAACCGGCAGGACAATCCGCTATGGTTTCAGATCCGAGAGTTTCTCAAAGCCCATCCGGAGATTGAGAGCAAGTATACGTTCACCATGATGGCGGGTTTTCTCGATAGCCAGCCTGGTCTCTGGGAAAATCCGGGAGTTCCCACTGGCCCGGTGCAGATAAATCCGTCGTACGGTTTCTGGAGTTGGGTTGACCGTCTCAATCCAACATGCACGGTTCAGCCTTTTTGTCCTTACTATCCTTCTTACAATCTGGTTGGTTCGCGGGTGGAAAACTTCACCGCGTCCATCGCCACTGCCGGGCAAAACGGATGGCGCTGTCCGAGTTCAAACACCATGCCCCCGTATTGTCCCGATGACGCGTTGCGTTACGCACCTGACGGATCATCCTATGTCACCTTCGATGCGTTCATGACTTATGCGCAACAGCTTGAGCCGATTTTCCTGTTCATTCATCAGTTCAACGAATTTGGGCCACCCGACGAAGGATTTGACGCCAACACCGACGACGACATCGAACCCGCTAATCTGTGGGGAAACGATCTCAACGTGGTGAGAGACCAGATCAAACTTTACCGCAAACATGTCAGCGATATCGCCGACTTCCCTACTGGCAGGTAGGAAACTTGAGCGATGCTACTCGCGTATGGAAAGTTAAAAAGTCCTTCTTCGCGGTCTTCGGGATGTACTGGTTTATATACCAGAAAGTGCAATCGTCTGAGGGATCAATGACCATGCTGCTGTAATCTCCCCAGCGATTTGCCCCGGTCGCGGAACCTTTTGCAATGAAGATCGTCGCCGGGCTCTCCATGGTGTTTAGAGGATCGGTAGGCACTCGTCCAGTGAAAGCGATCGACGGGTGCAAAGTGCTGGCATTGGATTCGCTATACCCGAAGGCCATGTCGCCTGCTTTGTCCATGTCGATACTTCCCATCCACAGCGAATTGCCGCCGCTGGTGAACGTTCCCTGCTGATAAACCTTGGGAGTACCGTTTGGATCGCGGATTTCGTACCACCGTTCGCCCGACGCCGCCTTGCTCGTCATCACCGAATGGCTGACGACAAGCGATTCATGGTCAGTAAAGTTTCGATAGGCTAAGCGGAACATCAGGCGATCGCCCAGCGAATCAAGTTTCTGGGTGGTTCCCGGCTGCGGAATGCAGGTTCCGCCTCCGCAGGCCATGGTATAGGCCTTCACCGGAATTTTGATCGGACCTGTGAACTTCGACTTCGATGGATTGGCGAAGTCCACATGGAAGCGATACAGATGCAGAGAAGTTGAGCTGGAGAGATCGACAAAAAA
Organism: Terriglobales bacterium; assembly: GCA_036008085.1. GTDB lineage: Bacteria > Acidobacteriota > Terriglobia > Terriglobales > Acidobacteriaceae > JABDBE01. Next base: position 1,489 of record DASYOD010000028.1, on the reverse strand, counting down.
GGCAGGCTCACCCGCCGGAGGAGGCGTGGCGCCGTCCGCATTCGAGGGAAGGAAAGAGAACTCTTTCGGGCTCTTGAAACAAACTGCCTTGGCCGCGCCGCCGGTTAACATGGATGCGCGATCATACGCGCAAGCGTCATCGGCGATAAACGACGTGGGGCCGAACAGATTGTAGTTGGCGTAGTAAGCGTCGGGCCACACGCTCAGCTTGTCATAGTCATTGAGCACGTTCTTACCGAACTTGAAAACGTAGCGATGATATTTTCCGGTTGCGTCGGAACTTTCGGAGACAGCAATACATTCATTTCCCGTACTGAAAGTACTGTCGCCGGCGATCTGGCTAATAATCCAGCGATTGGCAAACTGATCGTAGAGGACGATAGGATCAGTCCAGAAGAAAGTCTGGCCCTGCCCGCACAGTCCCGGGAGACCAGTGAACAACGCACTGATCTGCTGCGGTCCGAACACCGACTTGCCCGTAGTCTTGTCGTAAACCTGCCACGCGGTGTTAATAGTTTCGACGACCTGAGTAGCGCCCACGGCGAGATTGTCATCGGAAGGAACGCCTTCAAGAGGCTTGCCATTGGCGGAGTTCGGAATACCTTCGAAGTTAAGCTCGATATTCGCAGAAACCGGCGGCGCAACGTAACTTTGTTCTGCGAGGTCTGCCACGGGCACGGCAGCGCCCGCGAGAATCCGGCGTGGCCGCGGGCGTTCGACTTCGCGAGGAGCAGGGCCCTGCGGAGCCGCCATCGAATATTCGCCCGGCGGCAACGAAGTGTCGTGATAACTGTCGTAGACAACTTCAGGACGGCTTACCGACTGCTTCTGGGCGAACCCGTTACCTCGGAGCACCACGAGGCAGATCACAAGCAACACCGCAACCAGGGCGACTCTGCTATTCATAGATTCCTCTTTTTATTAATCTGCAACCGCTGAGGCTCGCCAAAGTGTGATCTGGTTTGAGCGCGGCGTCAAGGGTGAAAGAACTTGCAGTTGGGTCGCAGGAAACTGGCGGACGCGCGAGGGACGCCCAGCCTCTATTGAAAACCAGGTTCTCTGTCACGCGAAAGAATCAGTGCCCTTCGGGCTAATTTAATTCGCCCGAAGATCGATCGTCATCACGGCGTCGAGCCTAAGGATTGTTTCGGCTTCACGCCTCGACTGAGGTTACGGCGAAAGCGCCGGACTTTGGCGCGGTTACCGCACGCCTTCATATCGCACCAGCGTCGCATCCCGTTGCGGCTGTCATCGACAAACAACCACGAGCAGCTTTCTCCCGAGCACTGCCGCACGCGTGTCAACGCCTCTGATGTCAGAAGGTCCGCGGCCGAACGGACGATCTCTTGCAAGATACGCTCCAACGGATGGGTCGACGCCGGCCACACCAGCCGGTAGTGATTGGCCACTGGATGAAATTCGGCGCGCCGGATCGCATTCTGATAAAAGCTCTGAAAATTTCGCAGTACCTGCGGCGGCGGCTTCTTTC
>DASYOD010000027.1:0-12233 GCA_036008085.1 Terriglobales bacterium | reverse complement strand
TAATGTGGCATTACACCGGAAAGGAGGTGGTCGAATGACGAGTTCTGATTGTAGTGGTAGAAGCATAAGACCAGGTGAGGTGGCTGAGACTTAGAGCGGTCGCTCTAAGAACCTAGCTAGACTACCGGCGAGTTAGGATTGGATCCGCCCGGTTTTCAGGTCGAGATCGGGACCCGGAGTTTACCGAAGGGGCCACGTAGAGTGACCACTTCTTGGTCAATCCCAACAGTCCACCGGAACGGCCCATGCCGTCAAAAGCATGGGCCGTTCTGCTTTTACGGAAGTTCGTCGGTCAGGAACCGGTCTACAGAGAATGCGCCTGATCCCTTGATGATGATCATCAGCAGCGCCGCGATGGCGAGCACATGGTATTCGAAACCCTCGCCTTTCTGATTGCCCGCCCAGTTCATAAAGAAACCGTTCTTGGCGTGCACCATCAAGACGGCGACGACCATGTTGCACATGATTCCGAATGCGGCAATGCGGCCCAGGAAGCCGACGATCAGGCCAAGTCCGCCGAAGAACTCGGCGCAAATGGCAAGAAAAGCGAAGGGCGCGGGAATTCCCATTTGATGGGTGAAGAAGCCCATGGTGGCGCTGAAGCCATATCCGCCGAACCAGCCCAGCATTTTTTGCGCGCCGTGCGCGGAAAATACTACGGCAAGCGCCAGGCGCAGAATGGTTATCGCGGAGTTGTTGCTGGTATGCACTATTTTCTGCAACATAGTCGCCTCGCTTTGCGAAGTTTGTACGCGTTCGTTTCTGGATGCTCAAATCTGGCCATTCGACTCACGAACGGACTTCTCGAATCCTAAATTGATAACCTTGGCGGTATCCTCGGCCAGTGCGAGTTCGCTGATTTCATCCCGGTTGAACCAGCGCGCCTCGGCCGCGTCGCACGCTGCTATGGGCTCGCCAGCGATTCTTCGGCACAGGAAATCGATCAGTACGTAATGATAGAGAGTACGCTCATCTGAATCTCTCACGATGCGATCGAAGACGCCAAGCAGTTTGCCGGCTTCCACCTGCAGGCCGGTTTCCTCGAGGACTTCGCGTACCGCCGCCTCGCGCAAAGTCTCACCGACTTCGAGCATCCCTCCCGGAATCGACCATTGCCCTTGCAGCGGGGCTTGTCCACGCTTCACCAGAACTACCCGATCGCGTTCGATGATGATTGCGCCTACGCCTACCAACGGGACGTCTGGATATTCGCGTTTCATGTGTCAGGATGCGTCAGCAACCTTAAATCATGCGGGCGATTCTAAGCAAAGTTGGTGAGTTCGAGCCTTCAGACATCAGTGCATAGTTCAGTAGAATATCTCGATGCCACTGGAAGAGTACAAACGCAAACGCCGCTTTGAGGAAACACCTGAGCCTCCGCCGAAAGTAGAGAAGAAAGCCGGGCACCGCTTCGTGGTGCAGAAGCATCGCGCTACGCGCCTGCATTACGATTTTCGGCTGGAAATGGAAGGCGTGCTCAAGTCATGGGCGGTGCCCAAGGGACCGTCACTTGATCCGGCTGACAAACGGTTGGCGATGCAAGTTGAGGATCATCCGGTTTCGTATTTTGATTTTGAGGGAACGATTCCCGAGGGCAATTACGGCGCGGGCACAGTTATGGTTTGGGATGTGGGCACGTGGGAGCCGCTGTCGCCGAAGCCGGTGAATGGAAAATATGTCGCCGGAACGGAAGCGGAAGCGGTCGACATGCTGCAGAAGGGCGATCTGAAGTTTCGACTGCATGGCAAAAAGCTCAACGGCGATTTTGCATTGATTCACATGAAGGCGCGGCGTCCTGGGAGCAAGGGGACGGAATGGTTGTTGATCAAGAAGCAGGATGAATATGCGGTGCCAGGTTACGATATTGAGAAATATGATAAGTCGGTGTTGAGCAAACGAACCATGGCGGGGATTGCGGGTGATGAAGGTTCGGCGGAATGGACGAGCAGCCGCCCGGCATCGCGGGGAAAAGTGAAAGCGCCTTGGCTGGCGGAGACGCTAGCGAAACTGGACAAGAAAAGCAAGAATCAAAAAACATCCACGCATGACACCGAATTAGTACAAAGTAAAAAAAAACTAGCAAAAAAGTCGAAAGTGATCTGAAGGCCTCTCCCGATGATTTATCAACTTCAACACTAACCTCCTCGCCCAAGTCTCCTTCTTCTTTTAAAGATCTGCACGGTGGGGTTCGACGAGCGATGCCGACCGCTATTCGTCCCATGCTCGCGACGTCGATCGAAGAGCCTTTTGATGACGCGGAATGGCTGTATGAAATTAAGTGGGACGGTTATCGCGCGGTTTCGTTCATCAAAGACGGCAAGGTGCGGCTGGTGTCGCGCAATCAGAATGACTTAACCGGAGAGTTTCCTGAACTGCGCGATTTGTCGAAGTTGATCGAAGCGAAAAATGCAATTCTCGACGGAGAGGTTGTGGCGCTCGACGAGCACGGTCGTGCGTCATTCAGCCTGATGCAGCAGCGCACCGGCATTCGCAAAGGCGGGCGCCGCGTAGGTGCGAACCGCGAATTGCAGGTGGTTTATTACCTGTTCGATCTGATCTACGTCGACGGCTATGATCTGCGGCGCGTCGATCTTGAACAGCGAAAGCAGGCGCTCTCGCAGATAATCGTCGCCAGCGATCTGGTTCGATATTCCGAACATTTTCCGCAAGGCTTAAAGCTCTTCGAGGCGGCGAAAAAACAAGGGCTCGAAGGTATTCTTGCGAAGAAGCGCCGCAGTTGCTACGAAGAGCGGCGCAGCCGCGACTGGCTCAAAATCAAAGTTACGCAGACGGTTGACTGCGTGATTGGCGGGTACACCGATCCCGAAGGCAGCCGGCAATATTTTGGATCGATCGTGCTGGGCCTTTACGACAAGCAAGGACGGCTTATTCACGTCGGGCAGGCAGGAACCGGATTTAATCAGGCGATGCTAAAAGAAATATGGCAACTGCTTAAGGAACTGGAGGCGAATCGCTCTCCGTTTTACGGCAAAGTGGACGCGGCTCATGTGCACTGGTTGAAACCGGAGCGAGTGGCAGAAATCAGATTTTCCGAGTGGACGCATGAAACCGCGGATGGCGGAATGAAGTTGCGCGCGCCGGTTTTTATTGGGCTGAGAGAGGATAAAGACCCGAAGGAATGCACCTTCCAAGAGCAGACGTAACGCGGGAACCACGTGGGGACAGCCGCCCTCGGCTGTCCAGCGAGCGCAGTTCGGCAGCTTTACGCTACTTCAGCGCTATAAAGCCTTCGACCGATGACCCTACTTAATATCTTTCATGGGCAGCAGCGAGCCGTAGTCGCGGCCGCTGGGTTCCACGGCGCGGGCTACGATGCCATCGAAGGCGTCGCGGAGTTCCGGATACTTTACTAACAGCGCCGTCATTACCGCGGTGTTGTCCTGAAAAGTTTGCGTAGTGTTTGAAACGTCGGGGGATTGGTATTTCACTACCAGATCGAGATCCTGCTTTACCACTACTGGAAACATTGCGATGAGATGATAAGTTTTGCCTGCCGCAGCGAGGTCTACGGTTTTGCCACCACCGGGAAGGTCCGCCGGTTTCACGCTTTCCGCCTCGTCTCCCAGCTTGTCGGTGACTTGTGTGTACATAAACGACACGGGCACCAACAAATCGCGCGCTTCGAGATAATAAAGCCACGCATCGTGATTCTGGTTTTTGGCTTTGAACTGGCGGGCATGCTCGGCAAACCAGTTGCCATCGTGTCCGGCGATTTTAGTTTCCTTCACGTAGAAGCCGCCGACTTTCCAATCTTTGCCATCCTGTTGCAGAACGAAGGACACCGCGTAGGTTTGGTTTGGTGTTGGAACATCCAGCGTGACGATCCCGTAGCTTCCAGACGCGAGGTTAGGAATTTCGAATACGGCACTGTCCGAAGTTTGCCCGACCTTGCCGAATACGCCGCACAGAAACTCGGCGTGGGCCATGGGCGCGGTTCCCTCGACCTTCAACAGAAATGGAGAACGCGGAGTGGCTTGCGCTCCCGATAAATTTGCCTGGTTGTCTTTAATAACTGTTTCGATACCGGAAAAATCCGAGGCTACGCTGGGAATCGAATTTTGCCGCACGCTGGCGGAATCGCCGCGCGCTGCCATATCAAAATAGCGCTTCGCCGTGCTTACCAGCGCAGTACGCGTGGGCTCATCCATGTCGCTGGCGGTGAAACAGGTTTGGGCGTGGGCCAATCCCGCGGCGAGGATTACAGTTATTACGCAAAGGCTAGCCGACCGGTGAAGATTTGTCGTGGACGTCTTCATAGTTTTGTATTCTACGACGGCAGATTGGACGATGCGAGTGTCAAGAACTCCAGTGTCACCTTAATTGCACCTCGCCCTTCTGTGTGGTACCGTCCCCTTGATTCCTCCTGGGAAGGGAAAGGAAGCGTCATGATTTGGATTGTTTTAGGCGTCCTGGTGGTCATCGCCGTGGTGCTGATCGGGATGTACAACAGCCTCGTCCAGTTGCGGGTTCGCTGCGACTCGGCTTGGTCGGACATTAATGTGCAGCTCAAGCGACGTCACGATCTGATCCCGAATCTGGTGGAGACGGTCAAAGGTTACGCGACGCACGAGAAAGGCACGTTTGAGAACATTGCTAAGTTTCGTTCGCAGGCGATGCAGGCGACCTCGCCGGCTGACAAGGCTGTCGCAGAGAATCAGCTTAGCGGTGCGCTAAAGAGTTTGTTCGCCGTGGCCGAGAATTATCCTGAGCTGAAAGCTTCCGAAGAGTTCACTCAGTTGCAAGGTTCGCTCACTCAGACAGAGGACACCATTCAGAATGCCCGCCGCTACTACAACGCGGTCGTGCGCGATCTGAATACTAAAATTCAGTCTTTTCCGACGAACATTCTGGCGGGAATGTTCGGCTTTCAGGCGCGGCAGTTCTTCGAAGTGGAAGCAGCCGACCGCGAACCGGTGGCAGTGAAGTTCTAAGGGTTATGCCTGAGACAACAAGCCTTTCAGTAGAGGCGTTGCTGTCAACGCCTCGGGTGCAGCGCGCCGAATTGCTTACAGAAGCACTGCCATCCCGAGCAAAGCGAGGGATCTGGGTTCTTGCCGACACCGAGAGAAACCGAGATTCATCGTCGCTCTCGCTCCTCGGAATGACATTTGCAGGCAGTTGCGGATCACAGAATGGGATTCTCTGCGGTCCAAGACGCTGCAACCTGCATCTCTACAGGATTACTGCTGTCTGCGCTTTCCTTTTTTTCGCCACGCTTGCAGTCGCGAAGAGCTGGCGCGTTGCCGACTTTGACGACAACATCTCCGTTCATGAAAACGGATCAGCCGACGTTCACGAGCGCATTACGCTTACTTTTGTGGGCGAGTGGCATGGCATTCACCGTTTTATCCCTATCGAATATCCCGGGCCGCAGGGCACCAACTATACGCTGTTCTTGACTGTCACCGCAGTGACCGACAGCAGTGGCGGCAAACTGAAATACGAATCTTCGACCGCAAACGGTTTTCGCGACCTGAAGATTTATATTCCCGACGCGGTCAATGTCACTCGTACCGTCGAGATCGATTACACCGTGCGCAATGGCATGCGCTTCTTCGAAGATCACGATGAGTTTTACTGGAACGTGACCGGCAACGATTGGCCGGTGCCGATCGATCACGCTTCTGCGCAAGTCAGCTTTCCGGATTCTGCTGCGGGCTCGTTGCGTGCACAGGCTTTCACTGGAGTCTACGGATCGTCGGAGCGGGGTGCCAGTGCTGAAGTCAGAGGCCCGGAAATTTCATTCGAGACGAACAATCCGCTGCCGATGCGCGGCGGCATGACCATCGACGTTTTTATTCCCAAAGGCATTCTGCAAGAGCCGGGCGGATTCACGCGCTTCCTGTGGTTTGTGGGCAGCAATCCTATTGTGTTTCTGCCTTTTTGGACGTTGGCTGTGATGTTCACGCTATGGTGGTACAAAGGACGCGATCCCGACCCAGGGATCTCGGTCGCACCTATGTATGAGCCGCCCGCCGGCATGACTCCGGCCGAGGCTGGCGCATTGCTCGAGGACAAGGTTCATCCCCGCGACATCACTTGCACGCTGGTGGATTTGGCGGTGCGGGGCTTCGTGAAAATCGAAGAAGTTGATGACAAAGGAATCGTCTTTCACCACAAGGATTACATTTTTCATCTGCTGAAGCCAATGGCTCAGTGGGGAACTCTCGCACCCTTTGAAAGCGTCATGCTAACGAATGTGTTCCTGGGCGGCGAGGTTACGCAATTGTCCAGCTTGAAGAATCGGTTCTACACGGCGATTCCCCCAATCCGACAAGACATTATGTCGCGACTGCGACAAAAGGGCATGTATCTGCTCGATCCCGACTCGGCCAATGCCTACAACATCGGAGGGATCGCGGTCACTGTCGCGCCTTTCCTGGCGCTGCAATTTTGGTTGAATAAGCCCGTGTTCAATTCCGTCGGTTTGCTCATTCTGTGCGGGATTATTTCTGCGATTATCTGGTGGCTATTTGCGCGTCAAATGTCGGCTAAGACTTTGCAAGGCGGACGCACGCGGATTGCCGTGCTGGGTTTTCAGGAGTTCATGAATCGCGTGGATGGCGACCGAATCAAACGCATGCCTCCAGATACATTCGAAAAATTTCTTCCTTACGCTATGGCGCTGGGAGTCGAGCATCATTGGGCGCAGGCGTTTGCCGGGATCGTGCAAAACGCGCCGAACTGGTATGTGTCGCCGAATGGAGGCACTGGTTTCAACCCAATTTTCTTCTCCAATTCGATGCATAGCATGGCGACGGACATGCATCAGGTGTTTGTGTCGGCGCCGCGCTCGAGTTCGTCGGGATCAGGGTGGAGCGGCGGCGGCGGCGGCGGATTTTCCGGCGGCGGATTCGGCGGTGGTGGAGGCAGCGCGTTCTAGCTTTGTATGCCTTCGTGTCCTTTGCGGTTAAGGCATTTGCACTTCATCAACCACAGAGGACACGAAGGTTCACAAAGGAAGAGTATCGGGTCGGCCCATCAATATCCCATTCCCGTCGCGGAGAAAAGCGGCCCCGGATTTTTGCCCTCGGCCGCTGCCTTCAATCGGAGCATCAGTTTTTCCCAAGTGCTGGTGCAGGATACAAAGTAGTCCGTCTCAGATCGCCAGTCGGCGTGAGCAAATTGCAACAGCGTGCTGCCCTGTTTTTGTGCCGTCAGTTCGAATTGCAATTTGGTACCGTTCCATTCTTCTCCGGATTGACATCGCCATTCAGCCTGGCTGGCCTCGACAATGCGCTCCGGGTGCAGATTGTAGACGGTACTGCGGTCGAAAAATCCGAGGCTGACAATATCGCGGGGAACGTCTTCGGTCACATCTGTAGCCCACCACTGCTTAAACCCATGACCGGAACTGACCAAAGGAAAAATTTGTTCGGGAGAAGCAGCGATTGAAATCGAATGTTTTATCGTTGGCATATTTCATACGCTCCGTGTCATATTCCTATGAACCGGGCATCTTCTTTTTACTCCATTTCGAATGCCAACCATTGCAACTGGCTGTCGCGCTCCACTTGCAGCACCACCGCCGCGTTGGGTTTGAGGCCGCGTAACGTGCGCCGAAGCGAATCCACGGAATCGACAGGCGTCGCATTCAAGCTGTGAATGATATCTCCGGTCTTCAGGCCGGTCTCTGGACCGATCAGATTGGCGGCGCGGGCAATCACCACCACGCCGTTTGAAACGCGCAAATCGCCGACTGCGGATCGAATCTGGTCGCTCAAATCAATGGCAAGAATTCCCAGGCGCGATACCAGGCTTTCATCCGGATTGACAGCGTCTACGAGCTTGTCCATCTGATCGCGATGCTCGCTCACGGCGACGTACAAAGTTTTCTTTTCACCGTTGCGCAACACAACCACCTTCATCACCTCGTCAAGCGGATGTAAATACATAGCGGCTGTGAGCGCAGGCAAGGTATCGATAGGCCGGTCATCGGCGCTTACCACGATGTCGCCGATCTTTAATCCTGCCGCTTGCGCGGAGCCTCCGGGATTAACGTCAGAGACGATCACGCCCCAGCTGCGAGAGAGACTAAGACCCTCAGCGAGGCTCGGCGTGATGTTTTGTGCTATGGCGCCGATCTCAACCCGATGCACGTGCCCGTACTTGCGCAGACTGCGATAAACGAAATGCACGATGCGCGCCGGAATCGCAAAGCCTAATCCTTCGCTGCCACCGCCTTGCGAGAAAATCAGAGTGTTAATGCCGAGCACATAGCCATCCATGTCGATAAGCGGGCCGCCGCTGTTTCCGGGGTTGATCGGCGCATCGGTCTGGATGTAAACCATGGGGCGATCAGGATCAGGCTGCCTTCCCACGGAACTGATGACGCCCATAGTGACCGAATTCTGAAGGCCCTCGGGACTGCCGATCGCGAGTACCAGTTGGCCTTGATGAATCCGACGCGCGCTGCCCAGTTCGAGTGTGGGCAGATTTTTTTGTTCGATTTTGATTAGCGCCAGATCCGAATCTTTATGAACGCCAATGAGTTTGGCATCGACCACGTGCTCTTTTCCGACCGCTTCGACTTGCGGGTAGTCGATGGAAGGCATTGGCAGCACTACTCGAATGCGCTGCGCTCCCTCCACCACGTGAGCATTGGTCATGATGTACCCGTCGGCGTCGACAATCACGCCGGAGCCGACTGCATGCTGGCGGGCCACCAATGCGGTCTCACTACGATTGGTCTGCTCGACCGCCCCGTAGCCCGTGACCAGCACTTGAACGACCGCAGGTGAAACTTTTGCGGTCAGAGATTCGAGGGCCGAATTCAGCTGTTGCAGAACCTGCGGAGCCTCCTCCGGACGCGGGCCCACTGCTTTCCCCACTTCGGTTTCCGGACTTGCCTTCGGCGGCATGTTGGATTGTGACGCACCCGCAGGCGCGGGATTGGGCGCCGATTGCTGAGCGGTGCCAGAAGCTGAGAGAAGTAATACTGAAATGACCGCCACCGTCATAAACGAAAAGCAAGAGCGAATTTTTGAATTAACTGGTACACGCATGAAGCGACTCCTGGCCCCGTAGACTTCCTAATCCGAAGAGATTAAGGCAACGAGCGCTTATTTTGACAGAAACCTGTGCGCGCGTGGAAATCCCCCTGCGGCGTTCCCCCGGTGCCTTCCAAGGGGGGACCTAGTTTCTACCGTTATCTAAATGAGTCTCCACGCTTTGATACGTGGCATAATCCGTGATATAAGGAACCGGGTACGAGATTGTAGTGCTCCATAGGAGGAAATGCCTTGATGGAGTTGGCTTTTGCAGGCGAGGAAAGCCAGGAGCTAGGAGGACTTGTGTCCGAGGCGCGGACGGGGAAGCGATTTCCCCTTGAGTTACCGATCAAAATTCATAAAGCAGACGAGGCGGGACAATCCAGCGGAGTGACGGGAAACTTGAGTGCCGCCGGAGTTTATATCCGGGCAGATGCGGCGCTGGAAGTGGGTTCTAACGTGGAGTTTGAAATCGTCCTGCCACCCGAGGTCACTGGTGCGAAAGAAAACGTGACGGTGCAGTGCAAGGGGCGCGTAGTGCGCACCGACGAACCAGCAACTGGAGGCAGCAGCAATCCGGCCGAGGCTCGTGGTGTGGCCTGCGTGATTGATTCCTACGATTTTGTGCGTCATTCGTAAGAGTAGTTGTTTCGGAACTCGTAAAGAGGTGCTGAAGCGATGCTTAAATTAATTCTGGCCGACAATCAGGCAATCTTTCGCGCGGGAATCGCCAAAGTCCTGGCGGTTGAAGACGAAATGCGCATTGTGGCGCAGGCGCAAACCCAGGAACAGATGTTCATGGCGCTCGATAAGTTCCGGGCCGCTGTGCTGGTGATTGCTGGCGGATTCCATGGCGACTTCCTGGCCGTGCTGCAAGCGGCAAACAAAGCCAAAACCCGCGTGGTGGTCCTGGCCGATACCGGCGAGAGCACGCAACGCTACATGGCAGCTGGGGCGCACGGGGTTGTTTATCGCAACGTGACCAGCGCCGCGCTTGTTGATTGTGTCCGCAAAGTGGCTCGCGGCGAAACTTGGGTACAGGACATCGCCGTTCCCAGCGAGTTGACTGAGAACGATATGGTCGGACTGCGCGTGCGCGATCGTTTGACCGCGAAAGAACTGCGGATTGTAGCTCTGATCGTACAAGGTTACAAGAACAAGGAAATTGCCACCCAGCTGGGAACTACAGAGCAGGTGATCAAGAATTATCTGCGCAACGTGTATGACAAGATTGGTGTATCGGATCGCCTGGAGCTGGCGTTATTCACTATTCATCATCGCATTCTGAATGAGGCCGCCGCGGCTACGGCTGCAGCCGCGCCGCAGCAAGGGCAAGCGGTACCGTCGTAGGAACTTTTATCTAAGACCTGTGAGGCGGACATTCTTGTCCGCTTCTATTCCCTCACTAAGAATCAAACCCAGATCAAAGGCGGCGGACAGGAATGTCCGCGCTACACTTTCTCCGCCACCGACTTGCCCTGCGTAAACAAATACAAATAATCCGGGCCTCCGGCTTTCGAGTCGGTGCCGGACATGTTGAATCCACCGAACGGATGCGCTCCGACCATCGCCCCCGTGCATTTGCGATTGATATAGAGGTTGCCGACGTGGAAGTCGTTCTTTGCGCGCTCAATCTTGTCTTTCGAACTGGTGTACACCGCGCCCGTTAGGCCAAACTCGGTGTCGTTGGCAATCTCAAGTGCATGATCGAAATTCTTCGACTTGATTACTGCCAGCACCGGACCAAATATCTCCTCCTGCTCGAGCTTTGACTTGGGCTTGATGTCGGCGATCACGGTAGGTTGGATGAAATAGCCCTCGCCGGCTTTTTTAGCCGGGCTTCCGCCGGTAATCAGTCGACCATCTTTCTTGCCGTACTCAATGTACTCGAGAATCGACTTCATCGACCCTTCGTTAATCACCGCGCCCATATTCGGATTCTCAGCGGGATCTCCTACAGTAATCTTTTCCACGCGGGCCTTGAGGTGATCGAGAAACTTATCGTAGATACGTTCATCAACAATAGCGCGGGAGCAGGCTGAACATTTCTGCCCCTGGAATCCAAATGCGGATTGAGCAACGCCCTCGACAGCTGCATCGAAATCGGCGTCGGCGTCGACGATAATCGCATCTTTGCCGCCCATTTCGAGCACGGTCCGCTTGATCCAAACCTGGCCGGGAACCTTATCGGCGGCGCGCTTGTGAATGTCGAGACCAACTTCGCGGGAACCGGTGAACGCGATGTAGCGCGTCTTGGGATGCGCCACGACGGCATTGCCAAAGCTCGCCCCGGCCCCGGGACAAAAGTTAACTACACCATCAGGGAGACCAGCTTCTTCCACCAGTTCAACAAACTTCGCCGCAATGGTGGGCGAATCACTCGATGGTTTCAGAATAACGGTATTGCCTGCAACGACTGAAGCCATTGTCATCCCGGCCATAATCGCGCAAGGAAAATTCCACGGCGGAATCACGGCGCCAACGCCCAACGGAATATAACGAAGCGAATCGTGCTCGCCCGGCATTTGAACATCCGGCTTGACTTTGGCAAGTCGCAGCGCTTCGCGGCCGTAGTACTCTAAGAAGTCGATGGTCTCGGCGATGTCAGCGTCAGCCTCCGCCCAGTTTTTGCTGACTTCAAAAACCAGCCACGCGGCAAACTCGAATTTGCGCTCACGCAGCAAGTCGGCAACGTGAAACAGCAGGCTGGCGCGTTCCTCAACCGATGTGCGGCTCCAATGCTCAAAGGCGCTGAGAGCGGCCTGCATCGCCGGTTCGACGTGCTCTTTGCCTGCTTTCTGATGAATGCCGACAACCTCCGACGGCTTGGCCGGGTTCAGCGATTTAATCTTGTCCTGCGTCTTGATGCGCTTGCCGCCGATGATGAGTTCGTACTCGCGGCCGAGCTGTCCGCGAACTTTGTCTATAGCAGCACGCATCTTGCGAGCATTGTCTTCGTTGCTGAAATCGGTTAACGGCTCATTAGCGAATGGGCGTTGATGAAGGCGAATTTGTGGTCGTGTGGGGGCTTCAACGGTTGCCATAAGTGCTCCTCGAAAGGTATATGGATGCTGCGCGGAGGGGCGCGGAACTACTTATTGTAGCACTGGCGAAAAGATGCCAGCGACCTCTTCCCCTTGTCATTCCGAGGAGGAAGCGACGAGGAATGTGGGATTTGCCGGCGCACACATAAACCCAAATCCCTCGCTTTGCGAGGGATGA
>DASYOD010000026.1:0-27422 GCA_036008085.1 Terriglobales bacterium | reverse complement strand
TCCGGAATCGACATAGAAGAAACCGCCGGGCAATGCAAACGCGTTCACGTCGTCGGTATCGATAACTTTGATTGTGAACGGTACCTGGGCGTCGGAATTCCGCACCAGATTTTGACCGATGCGATTGATGTACTCCGCAATAACTGGATCGGTAATCAGTTTGGTAGTCGACTCTACCTGCGCCGCGTAGCTGCGGCCCATCTCGATCTGTTTTTCCAGGCTGTACCAGTTGCCCAGGCCACGTTCGCAGCCTACCTTGCGATTCCCAATGGCGTCGAGGTCCCGTAGACTACCGTCGTGATAAATTTTGGTCGCTTTGGGCTGAGGTGCGGCGGCTGGAGATATGTTCTGTGCAACTCCCAAAGCCGTGGCGAGGAACAGCAAACCCACGACCATCGGGAGAACCGGACGACACATAGCCCCACCACCCTGCGGATTGTTGCACACTTAGAGTCCGAAAAGTAGATCAAAGTTGCTGGTTTCCTAAGTTTTATTTCGTTTTCAACAGGGCTAGCATCGGCATCACTGGGCGCCTCTCAAAGTCCAGAACCAGGCGATGCTGAGGATGGTCATGATCACGGTTGTCGCCCAAGCGGTGATGTTGTATATGCGGGAGTTGACGTATTCGCCCATCAACTCCTTCTTATTCACCAATAGCAGCATGAAAACCAGCACGGGCGGTACGGCCACACCATTAACCACCTGGGAAAGTATTGAAATTTTCACCAGTGGCAGGTTCGGCACCAGGATTACTCCTGCGCCGGCAATGATCAAGATGGTGTAGAGCCAGTAAAAAACCGGCGCTTCACCAAATTTCTTTCCCACGCCAGATTCGAATCCCAAACCTTCGCAAACCGTGTAGGCGGTTGAAAGCGGCAGAATCGAAGCCGCAAAGAGCGAAGCATTAAACAGCCCTACGGCAAAAAGGATGTAGGCATAATCTCCGGCCAACGGGCGCAAAGCCTGGGCGGCATCTTTCGCGTCTGAAATGTTGTGATAGCCGTGCACGTAAAGAGTCGCGGCGCAAGCCACGATAATGAACCATGCGACGACGTCGGTAAAAATGCAGCCGGAAATGACGTCGATGCGCGAAGCCTTATATTGCCGTTTGGTTACGCCCTTCTCCACAATCGAGGACTGCAGATAAAACTGCATCCAGGGGGCAATGGTGGTTCCGACGACTCCGATTGACATGTACAGATATCCAGGGAGCCTGAATGCAGCTCTGGGCGGGGGTTTCACCGTGGCGACCAAGGCGTCGATCCACGCCGGCTTGGCAAAGAACCCCGCAAGAATGTAGGTCACGTAAAAGAAAGAGGCGGCTAGAAAAATCTTTTCGACGCTCTTGTACTGGCCTTTAACCACGATGAGCCAGACGATTACGGCACAAACCGGAACAGTAATGTACTTCGATAACCCGAAAAGCTCTAGGCTGCCGGCAATTCCGGCAAACTCACCCACCACGTTGCCAAAGTTGATAATCAGGATTCCGACCATCATGAAAAACGTGATGCGAAAGCCGAACTCTTCGCGGATAAGATCGCTGAGGCCCTTGCCCGTAACCGCGCCCATGCGCGCGGAGATCTCCTGAACCACAATCAGCGCCAGCGTAATTGGAATTAGTGTCCAGAGGAGCAGATGCCCGAACTGCGCGCCCGCGGCCGAGTAGGTGTAGATGCCATTAGCATCGTTGTCGACGTTCGCGGTGATAAAACCCGGGCCGACTACAGCGAAAAACAGCAGGATCCGGGTCTTCGAGCGTTTCAAGAATCTCATGAGCGCAGTTCGCAGACATACGAAGAAATATTGTCAAACGATCAGACAGAATAAATGGAGAAGTGAAATCTGAACAGGTCAAAAGTCGAGTCGCCGTTCACCACAGAGACACAGAGAAACAGAGGAAGAAACTAGAGGCGCTACACAGACGGCTTTCCTGCTAGCTGGCGCTCGCCGCTTGCGCCTTTTGCATCAGGCGGCGGGCGTGTGTAATGAGGTCGGCGACTTCAAACGGTTTCACCAGAAGAGGGACATTTTTTTCCTGCAGGAAGCTGCGCACTTCAGGCTCGGCGACGGTGGAAAAGGTAAATAGCAAGTGACTCTCCATGCCGGGACAATTCTCCACCAGCCAGCCATACACCTCGCGCGCGCTGCCTACGCCCTGAGTTTTGCCGTCGATGATGATGGCGTCGAAAGATTGCTTTCGTAGAAGGTTCTGCATCTCTTCGGCGTTCATCGAGGTGACCACTTCGGCTCCGGCGCCGCTCAGTACATCGCGCTCGAATTCAAGGACGGCTGCTTCGTTTTCGATCAGCAAGACCCGTCCTGCCAGCGCCACCTGGCGACGTGCGGCGGGTGCTGCAATCTGTGTACTCGCGCGTTCGCCGGCCGAGGGTAACACGATTTCAATGATGCCGCCGCCGTTCGGTCCGTTCTCCGCACTAATCTGTCCGCCATGCTCCTGAATAATTCCGTAGCAGATACTGAGGCCGAGGCCCGTGCCTTTACCCACACCCTTCGTTGTATAAAAGGGTTCGAAAATGCGATGCGGTTCCTTTATGCCGGGACCGGAATCATGAAATTCGGCGTGAACGTTTCCGTTTCTCGTGTAGACGCGCACTTTCAGTGTTCCGCCTTGTCCGGCTTCGAGCATAGCGTCTACAGCGTTATTAATGATGTTAAGAAATACCTGCTCCAGTTGATGAGGGTCGGCTGTGACCGCCGGGCCCGGGGCTTCGAAATCACGCTCCAGTTTCAGATTATTTACGCGCAAATCGTAATCGCGCAGGCCGAGCGTTTCATCGAGCACTTTACAGATATCCACATGCTCCTTCTGCGGCTTGCGCTGGCGGGCAAATGACAACAGGCTTTGCACCACGCGATGAGTTCTCTGCGCCTGTTTGAACAGCTTGTTGACGAACTCTGTAGCTCGCTCGTTCAGACCCTCGCTTTCAAGAAGCTGTGCGTAGCCAAGGATTGCAGTCAGCGGATTGTTCAACTCGTGCGCCACGCCTGCAATCAACTGTCCCACTGCAGACATCTTTTCGCTTTGCAGCAATTGTTCCTGGGTCTTGCGCAAGTCTTCGTAGGCGCGACAAGTTTCCTCGTAGAGACGAACTTTCTCAATGGTCGTAGCCAACTGGCGGCCAATCGCTACCAACAGGTTTTCATCGTTGCTGCTGTAGACGCGGCTTTCGCGGCTGCTGATTCCCATCATGCCTATAGGCACGTCCTTGCTCCACAGCAACACCCAGATCCAGGAACTGAAGCCGTCAGCGCGAATGAAGTCGGCGACAGGCGGAGGCAAGTGCGGTAGGTATTCCACGGTGATGACTTCGGTGCGGGAGCGAGTCACCAAGTCGCCGAATCCGCCATGGAATTGAACTTCAGCCAGTCGGGCGCGGTCGACGCTGCGCTGTCCCCAGCCGGCGCGGCGGCGGAACGTGGTCTGATCCGCATCGCCCAGGTAAATCGATCCAGTCTGCGCGCCGAGCAATGAAATGACCTGCCGCAAAGTCAGGTTGAGGATTTCGTCCAGATCGAATGTCTGCGTCGCGATTACGGCCATCGCGTTCAACGCATTTAGTTCGCGATTACGTTTGCGGATTTCATCTTCAGCGCGTTTCTTCTCCGTGATATCAAGCAGAAAGCCCTGGTAGCGTTCCATCTTGCCGGCAGCGTCGCGCGTCGCGAAACTGCTCTGTAACACGGTGACGAGCGTCCCATCCTTTCGCCGCAGTGTGACTTCGAAATTGCGGACGTAATTGTGGGCTTCAATCTCGCGATGAAATGCGTCAGTCTGCTCCGCGGAGGCGGAGAGTTCAGTGTCGAGATCCATCGCCATGAGTTCGGCGCGGGTGCTGTAGCCAAGCATGCGCACGAACGCATCGTTGCAGTCGAGCAGCCTGCCTCCAGGGGTAGCCACAAAGACACCTTCCTGGGCCTGCTCGAAAATCAGGCGGTACTTTTCTTCCGCTGCATACCGGTCGGTAGTGTCGTGCACCACGTGGATGGTGCCCTTCTGTTGGCTTCCGTGCTCGCTGTAGGACGAACTGGAAATCATGCAGTTCCCGCCGAAGCACGGGTCCTGCGCTTCTTGAATCCCTTCCGGCGCGATTAAACAGTAAGGGCAACCAACCCATTGTCCCTGGCGTGGAAGTATGGCTTCACAGGATTGACCGATCACATCCGCCGGTGCCTGCCCGAGCCGCTGCAGCAAAGCCATGTTCGCTTTCATGACCACGAATTCAGCGTCGTGAACAAGGACCAGATCTTGAATGGAGTCAAACGTATTCGCCCACTGGCGATGAGAACGTAGAATCTGTTCCACCAAGCGGAGATTCTCGACAGCCAACCCCAGTTGATGGGCGCTGGTGACCAGGAACTCCATTTCGTCCGGTGTGTAAGCAAGCCGGTGACGGCTGCCCAGGGATAACGTCCCAATAACCGATTTTTTTCCCCGCACCGGCAGGATGACTATGTGGTGGAACCGCTCCCGTTTCAAATATGGCCGGGTGGCGTCGGAAGCTTTTGACGTTTCGATTACCACCGGCACGCTATCGGATAGCACGCCTTTGAGGGACTCGTCCAGCGGCATCGAAGCACGGTCGCGCACATAGTCCGCAGAAAGACCGATGTGGCTGGTGAGCACGAGTTTGTCGCCTTCGAGCAAACGGAACCAGGCCGCCTGCACTCCCATTAACGTCTTTAATTCTCCGAGGGCCGTCTCGGTCATAGGACCATGCTGCTGCGAACGCGTGATGGTGGTGGTCAGCGCGTTGAGTACGCCTAGACGGCGGGTGCGCATTCTGGAGTCGTCGAAAACGATTAGCAGCATGCTTAAGCCAAGCAGCAGGTCCACTCCCAGGCTGGATCCCGGGGGCAAACGCACATCCACAAGCGGCCATTCGAGGTGCAGAAGCAGCAAGCTGGCGCTCAAGAACCACGGACCTATTTCCCAGCGAGCCCAACGAAAACGGATTAATTGCAGAACTGCCCCAAAGGTGAGAAGCCGATACGCAACTTCAAGGACCACGCGTAGCGCGAACAAGTTAGGCCAGTACAGAGCCCGTACCACGGCGAAAGCAATTACTGCGAAAGAAAATATCAGGACCGGGACCAGTAACTTACGCGCGTGGCAATAGACGAAGACTGCGGCAGAAAATAAACAAAAAGACAGCACAAACTGCGATTGTGAGACCGCAACCGAATAGCGCGCGGCCGACTCTACGCCCGGATGGTGATTGGTCCAACTGGCGACGAAGTAAGCCAGCCATCCCACAATCCAGACCAGCAGGTATCGTTCCCGAAAGGTACGAAATACCAGCAGTCCCGCAGCCAAGATAACCAGGGCGGCGGATTCCACGGCTACGAACCTTGGGACTGGCAGGTCTGCAAGGGCGTACCAGACGAATAAGGCAGAGCTATTCATCGCGATAAGGGGTTAGCGCTCCCTTGTTCTTAACATGGCCAAACCGTCCGGCAATGAGGTTTCCCGTTGCGGATCGTTACTTTCGGAACCTTTTAAGTTAGGGATTCATAATTTGGGGACTCCGAATCCGGACACAATTCGCGGTACACTGAAACCCTTATGGCCGCCGAGCGCATTCTGGTTGTCGATGACGAAGACGCCATCCGGGAAATCGTTTGCTCCATGCTAGCCGCCGCCAACTACAAGACAAAGCAGGCTTCATCCGGCCTCAAAGCGTTGGCGATGCTCGATGCCGGTGAACAATTCGAACTCATGCTTTCCGACCTGATGATGGCCGACCTGGATGGCATCGGCCTGCTGGAACGCACCAAGGAAAGCTATCCCGATATGCCCGTAGTCATGGTCACCGCGGTGCATGACATTTCAGTTGCCTTGGCCGCCATCCGCAACGGAGCTTATGACTACCTGTTGAAGCCTTTCGAACGCGAACAACTGCTGGCGACGGTACGCCGGGCTTTGGAGAATCGTCACCTCAAGATGCAGAACCGCGAGTATCAGACCGGACTCGAAAGAATGGTTGAGGCTCGCACCGAGCAGTTGCAGAAGGCAATGACTGACCTCGAACGCTCGTACGGCATGACGTTGGAAGCTCTGGGCGGCGCGCTTGACCTTAAGGACGCTGAAACTGAAGGCCACTCCCGCCGAGTAACCGTGTTTACCATCGCGATTGCCCGCGCCATGGGACTATCGAAAGATCAAATCGATGTGATTGCCCGCGGTGCGTTTTTACACGACATCGGCAAAATGGCGATTCCCGATGCCATTCTGCGTAAGCCGGGCAAGTTGAATCCAGATGAAGTTGCCATCATGCGGGAGCACTGCTACCACGGGTATCAGATACTGAAGAAAATTCCATTCCTCAAAGAGGCGTCGGAGATTGTTTACGCCCATCAGGAGCATTACGACGGAAGCGGCTATCCGCGACAACTCAAAGGTGACGAAATTCCGTTGGGCGCCCGTATATTTTCTGTGGCCGATACCCTCGATGCCATTACTTCCGACCGCCCTTATCGCGCAGCGCAGACGATCGCCGCCGCACGGGATGAAATTAAGGTCTGGTCCGGACGCCAGTTTGACCCCGAGGTCGTGGAGGTATTCATCTCCATGCCGGAGCAAATTTGGAGCGGCCTGCGCAAAGATGTCGATTCCCAAGTTAACCGCTTCGCCTACTCCACGGCGAAGGGCTCATCCTGAGCTCAAGTATTTGGCCGACTCCTGAAATCCGATGACGCTTTGATGTGCAATTTGCACATATCCAAGCGTTCTTCTATCAGTCACCCGAAGCGTATAAGCTGCTGTTCATGTCGGAGGCGCTATGAAATCTGTTGTCACTTTTCTGGCGGCGTTAGTTCTTGCCTGTGTACTTGTGCAGGCGCAGGATCGTCCCACAGTCACCGCTCAGCCAAATACCATTTTCGTTGGCGCGGACGGAAAATTTGAGGCTAACCCGGACACGGCTTTAATACAGTTCGACATTTCCGCTCAGGAAGAAAACTCGCGCGCAGCTTACGATCGAGCCTCGAAGCAGGCCGAGCAGGTGCGGCAGATCCTGCGCTCCAATGGTATTGAGCCCGCGGCAGCTCAGCTTGGTTACTTCTCGATCGAGCCGATCTACGATTACAAACAGGCGAAACGCAAACTCGTGGCGTACCGCGTGGATGTGAAAGTGTCTCTGAAGCTGAAGGATTTTTCGAAGATTGCCCCCATCGTGCAGCAATTGTCCGATGGTGACATCACCGACCAGCAGTCGATCAGCTACACGCTTGACGATATCGATGCCGCTAAAACCAAAGCCGTGGAAGACGCTTACCGCCGCGCCCGCGCATCGGCCGAAGCTGTAGCGCACGCCGGCGGACGCGTTTTAGGTGAGTTGTCGTACGCCTCGGTCGACACAATAGAAAACATTCATCCCATGCCAATGGCAAGAATGAGCGCGATGGCACAAGCTGCGCCCGCTCCCACCGAGGAGTTCAGTCCGCAAACTACCTCGGTGACGGCGCACGTAAATGCAATGTTCACGCTGAAGTAAGAATGTGTGGCGCGGGGGCCCTCGCCCGTGCGGAAGGCGCAACAAACTATCGCCATCAAAGTACGCCTTCCTAAACTATTGGAAATGTGAAACCTTCGATTACCAAAGACTTCGCGCCATCAGTATCTAGGCTCTGTACCGTGTACATCTGGAGCCGGGCGGCGCCATCTTTTAGACTCTCGCTGATCCGAGCCTCGATGCGCAGTTCATCGAGCCAGTAATCGACAGTAACCACGATTGGGGTTGCACGACGAGGACCAGCCGGTTCTATGCACATGCAATCGATCAACTCACACAGCATCCCGCTCTTCAATCTGGTCAACTACATCCCGCTTGTCGCGACCGTAGTCACGTGCGTGCTCAGCGTGATTCTCGCCCGTGCCACTCTGCGTTATGCGGAGGCTACTGACAAGAGTCTGGCCCTGGCCCGGGAGGAGTTCGAGCGCGAATGGTCACCTGAGCTGCATATTAAGCTGGAGCGGCTTTCTGCGTCCGAGACCCGTGTTGTAGTCACCAACCTGGCGAAAATTTCTGTCCTGCTCCAGCTCCTGCAGTTGCGTAAACTTTCCCAGGCCGTGCCCTTCGAACGCTGCTTCCTCAATGACCCGCTGGTCGGCGGCATGACTTGGACACAGGACATAGGCAAGCGCCTGGTAGTTTGCACCGGACCGGAGTTCGAAGGCCTCATTGCCGCTTCGGTGACGTTCTATTCTTCGGGACGCATGTTCCGCACTGACTGGTTCCGCTTTTATATCGAAGTCAGCGAGGGACGCATCGTTCGCTTGAACCCGACCAACGTCCCTGCCCGCCGCGTACGCGTCCTGGAGAACCGCAAAGGACCGGAACGGCGCCGAGAATTTGCGCAGGATGTAGCCGCAGGGGCCAGCGCGGGCAAGCATGCATCAACCTGATATATTGCAACCCGTCTGAATCAGGGTTGGCGAAGCGATCCTCTCCCCCCTAACTGTCGTTAGGTGAAGCGGCGATTTATCGCCAACCAACTAGATTCGGCACATGCAAAGTGATCGCGCGTTCACCAAAGTTGAGTCGGACGTTGGGCTGAGTTTCCGCGCCCACCAGAACTGAGGATAGTGATTGGGAACAGGAGCGAAAACACTTCTGCTTGCGGTTGTGGGACTCTGTGGAATCTTGATTCGTGTGTTTGGTTGGCTGCCGTGGGAATCTCGACGCTCTAGAACCCAAGGCCCGGTCCGCTTCAATTTGTTGCTGGTCCTCGGCGCAGTGGCGTTCGGAATAATTTTCTTCTCGTTCTGGTTCGCGATGCGATAGCGGACCGGATTTCCCATGTGAACGCGTTGCTTTGGGGCACAGTCCTTACTTTGATCGATCCATTCCAGGCTCGAACATGGAGCTGCTGGAAATGAAAAGGACGAGCGGACTGGCCCGATCCTATGTCATCCCAGCGTTTTGTATTTAGAAGTGAAAAACGTCCACGACCTGGAAATTCACCCGGTTCATCAGGACGACGTGTCCGCCAATGAACACGTGCGCACAGTCGGGTGGTGCCGGAGGCAACTGCCGTTCGAGGTCTGGGGGGCACGGATACATTTTCCCGCGCAACTCCACCGGAAGTATCCCGCGTACCACAATCCGTCTTTCCAGTTCGGGAGACAACCGGTCCCGATCTCTCAAGCCGCGGGGCAGGTGATCGTGATGCTCCGCGTACCAGCCGCGCATCGCCTCGTGGTCGCGGTCGCCGTAGAAATGATCTCTGTCATGACCTTCGCGGAATTCCTCTCTGTCGCGGCCACGATCGTGGTCACGCCCTTCTTCCTGGGCCAAAGCTAAACTGGAGCCAAACGCGAAGATAGCCGCAATGAACACAGCTAAGCAAGTCCTCAGTCGCATGAATTCCTCCCCAAAGTTGTAAGTACGAATGAACCAGCCTAGCCGCGCCCAGAGCGCCGGACAAGGTACAAGAGGACGTGTACCCCGGGTGACAGAAAGGCAGTTCTGCACCGGTTGAGTTCGTTTGAGAGTGCTTGAAAGGGCCATCGCAACTTATCTGGTCGGGTACTTTGACTGCAGCAATTGACAGTTGCAGACCATCCAAAGATGTTGCCATATATACTTGCCTCGACTCGCGGTCGTGACCCCGGCAGGCGCTTTTAACACATTACGTAAAACGACCTGACGTCGAGTTGAATGATCTCTAGAGGAGGATGAAATGGCAAGACTACGACTTTTTGCGATTGCATTACTTGCGTGCTTTGCGCTGCCGAATGGCGCGGCGCAGACGGCTGAGCAACCGAAGACCCAACCCAATGTACCGGCGCAGTATGCGGCGACCGCAATCGGCCAGTCCGGCTCCGTCGCAGGCAAGAGCTTTGGCCTCACGGTCAGTGTACAGGAATTAACCAGCGACGGTGACATTGATGAACTGGCATCGACGCTCAGGCACCAAGGCCAGGACGGTTTGGTGAGTGCAATGGAGAAGGTCAACGACAAGGGCCGCGTTGCTCCGAACGGCTCGGTCGGCACCGGAATGCGCATCGTTCGCATCCGCCCTACCAACGATGGCGGCCAGCATATCGTGCTCGCCACCAATCGACCGATCTCGTTTCCGGAACTGTACAATGCCACGCGTTCCACTAATTACAAGATCGGCATCGTGGTGCTAGACGTCGACAAGGATGGTAAGGGGACCGGCTCATTCGCACCACTCTGCAAGGTGAAGTTCAACAAGAAGGACGAGTTGGAGATCGAACACTACGGACAGAAACCATTCCGCCTGGCCAACGTGTATCGGCAAAAGTAAGGGTAAAATCGTCGGCCGCGAAGGAAAGACGTGGCTTTGGGGTGAAGTATTGCTTTTGCGGATTTTTCTTTTGACGACTCGCTAATCGAGTCGCGGCTCCAGGCTTGTTTGACCGCATCGCCGTGCGGATCAATCTCACTGGGCCGATGAGTACGCCCGCGTGGTAGTTGGTATACGGCTGCTATCGACAGGAACATCGCGCTGGATCACAATCTCCAAAGTTGTGCCCGCGTCGAGCTTCACATCATTCCCGCGGGTCAACATAGCAATGGCAGTTCCAATCGCGCCCCCGACTCCGGCTCCGACCAATGCGCCCTTGCCACCATTGCTGAGCCCGCCGACCACTGCGCCAGTCCCCGCCGAACTTGCCACCGTCCCAATCTTTTCGCCTTTCTGGCTGTCGGAGCGAATCGTGCCCTCATCATCCTTCACCGAGGTCTTATCCACTCCGGGCGCATTTTCGACGGCACCGGGAAGAAGCACTGTGTACCCGCTCGGATAGATCAGCGTCGTAAAGTGCATCAGAACTTCGGCGCGCCCTTTGATTCGTCCGCCACGCTGGATGTGGCTGATCCGACCCTGCACAAAGGTTCCTGCCGGAATGAGAACGCGCCCGTTGGCCACGACGGGAAATGTTGTCTCCGCGTAAACGCTGTCGCCCTCATGCGTACCCTTACTCGATACCGCATGTTTCAACGCCACCGGAACCTTGGTGCCCGCGGGAATGGTCAGTCCAGCCGCGGTGTTTGCAGCCGAATCTGGCTTGGCTGGCGGAGCGGATTGAGCAGAAGCCATGGCTGCCAGAAACAATACAAATAGAAAACGCATGAAACACCTCTACCCGCGTAGGTTGAACTCAGACGTCGATATAAGCCGTGTTAACAGAAACTCTCGATGAAAATAGGATGCGTTAGTGTGAAGGAAAGTTAGTCGCACCTGATCGGGACTGAAACTTTACCCCGCCCGCCGCTTGAGCTCGTTTTCCAATATGTTTCCCATGTACTGGGACTGCAGTTTTTGAACACATGACTCTCCGCACACGTATAACGTACCCTCCCGTGCAGCGAGTTTCTCATCCCAGGGACAGAGGTATAAAACGGGCCGCTCGTACTCACCAAAGGAAGTCCACATCAGCCACCAGTGGTCGGACGATCCCTTGAGCAGGCCGCAGTTAGGGCCAGCACATCGGTAAAGCGGATTAGGTGTCAGAAACTTCGAACTGGCAGCTTCCATGGCGGCGCTCCCGGCGCATACGAGTAAAGCGCAACCATTCTAGTCAATATCAAGGCCAAACGCACGACAAACACGTAGCTCTGGGACGCCTCGTCCGAGGAGCCGAACAGCCCGGTAAAACTGACATCGTTACTTGTAAATCAGATACTTCTGCCGGAGCTCTTGAAACTTCTGTAGCGGCTCACGCCAGCCTTCTACAATTCGCCGCGGATCCTCACCCGCAGCAATCGCATCGTATGTCGACTGGTTCACCAGCAGATCGGTGATCTTCTCCAAATGGAATTGCGCTGCATAAAGCTTGTGCAGCGCCGAAGCCAGCTCAATTCCCAGTTCCGGCGCATCGAACGCATTGCGCTCGACTGCAATGATGTTGACGCCCTGACATTTCTGACCGGCATAATTGCTTGCGTTGGGTGTAAAACTCACCGGGACGAAGCGCACTCCGGAGATATCCCTTGCATTCAAATACTGTGCCAGTTCCGCAGCATTGATCCACGGCGCACCTAGCAATTCAAATGGTGTATCGGTTCCGCGTCCTACCGAAACATTTGCGCCCTCGACCATGCCCACGCCCGGATATAAAGTTGCTTCAGTCAGGCTGCGAAGATTCGGCGATGGATTAATCCACGACAGTCCGGTAGAGTCATACCAGTCGCCCCGCATCCATCCCTCCAACTGAACAACCTGTAAGCGAGCATTGATATTACGCTCGCTGTTGAACAACTTCGCCAACTCTCCCATGGTCATGCCATGGCGGATGGGAACGAGTCCGTAATTTGTAAAATTCTCGTGCCCGGGATCAGAAATCGGTCCCTGCACAAACGACCCGGTAATCGGATTCGGCCGGTCGAGCACAATGATTTCAATTCCCGCCTTGGCTGTGGCTTCGAGAAAATATCCCAGCGTGGTTTCGTACGTGTAGAAGCGCGTGCCGGCATTCTGGATATCGACGACGACCGCATCCAGCGTTTTCAATATTTCGAGGGACGGACGCCGAGCCGCGTCGCTTCCCCCGTACACGCTATAAACCGGAATGCCCGTGGCTGCATCGCGCGAATTGCCCACATCGGTGGTGTCGAGAGTGCCCGTCACTCCATGCTCAGGGCTGAAGATCGCATCGACTGAAACTCCCGGTACCTGCGATAGCACATCGATCGTCCGTCGGCCCTGCGAATCGACTCCAGTCTGATTGGTCAGCAGTCCTATTTTTTTCTTCGCAGACGTTCCCTTAATGAGATCAAAACCATGTGCTTTGAGAACCTCGATTCCTGCCTGCACAGTTCCATTGCGAAATACCATTCGTCGCGCCGCAGTTTGCGCCTCGTTGTATCCAGTGATGCTCTCCCAGCGTAGTTCATCCTTTTCGGTCACAGTAAGCGGCAAAGCCGCCGCTACTGCTGTAGCAATTTTCGAACGTAGAGCTACTGCACTTCCCTTCCCGCGCGGATGAACCGCGTTCGTCAGTATGACGATGTACGTCTGCGTTGTGGGATCGATCCATAGCGAAGTACCGGTGAAGCCGGTGTGTCCAAACGATCCCACTGGCAAGAGATCGCCGCGATTGCTGGAGAATGGCGAATCGATATCCCAGCCAAAACCGCGTAGTACCGCAGAGGTCGGCGGCTGCTGCGGTGTGGTCATTTTTTCAATCATTAGCGGAGACAGGATCGTACTGCCAGTCAGCAGCGCCTGCGCGAAATTTGACAGGTCGTCAGCGGTTGAGAACACGCCTGCGTGCCCCGCCACTCCGCCCATTCGTCGCGCTGTGGGATCGTGAACGACTCCGCGCAGCATCTTGTCATGCTCGTCAAACTGTGTGGGTGCGATTTTGGGCGACCACGCCGGCGGCGGCAGAAAGCGTGTGTGGGTCATACTCAGAGGAAGAAAAATATTCTTGCGGCAATACTCGTCGAGCAACGTTCCAGATACTCGTTCCACAAGCGCGCCCAGTACGATGAAGTTGACGTCGCTATAGAGGAATTGCGATCCCGGCGCAGAAGCCGGTTTCGCAGAATAAGCCATCTGCAAAGCGGTCTCGCGTCCCTCCCAGGGTTGAGATAAATCGAGATCCTTCGGCAGGCCCGAGTGATGCGTAAGCAACTCACGAACCGTGATCTCGTCTTTGCCGTTTTCTGCAAACTCCGGAATGTACTTGGCTGCCGGCTCGTTTACACGCACCTCGCCCTTCTGCACCAGTTGGGCCACAGCGATTGAAGTTGCGACCACTTTAGTGAGCGAAGCTATGTCGAAAATCGTATCCACGGACATCGGCTCGCGGCGTGGTTCAAGCGCCCGCTCACCGAACGCCTTCCGGTAAATCACTTGGCCATCGTGTCCGATCAACACCACCGCGCCGGGAATCTGTTCATCACGAATGGACTCCTGCACAATAGTGTCAACCACCCCAAGGCTGGTAGGCGGGGCGGTATTCGGCGCAGCCACCGCAGACGGCAGCAGTGCGCCCAATAGAAATGCGGTCGTCAAAAGCCGCGAACTGAGATTGATCATGCGGATACGTTGACTCTACACAACCCCGGCGGCTGGCTCAACAAACTGAAGTAAGGGGGAGGGGTGTGCGAGCGGACATTCCTGTCCGCCGCCTTTAGACCTGGTGAAATAATCGATTCTGTTACTTCGGGTTAAAACCCTCAACGATTCGAAGGCCTTAATTGCGGTGCTGGAAGCGCTTCTCTGCCCAAAAGCAGGATTTTCTCGCGCCCTGTTTGACAACCGGGAAATTAAATTGCAAAGCCCAGAGATCTCTGGGAAGAATAACGGTTTGCGCTACGCTATAAATTCTGCTTGGTCCAGTGATCAATTCGCTTCAGCGCCTCGTTCAGATTCTCCAGCGAACTGGCCACGCTGAAGCGCAAATAGCCTTCTCCATAATCTCCAAAAGCGGTTCCCGAAAGGCAAGCCACGCCAGCTTGGTCAAGTAGCGCGTCGGCTAGCTTCTTCGATTTCCAACCAGTCTTAGTGATGTTGGGGAAGACATAAAACGCACCTTTAGGAACCTTGCAGGAGAAACCCTTGATCCGGTTCAGTCCGGCCACAAACACATCGCGCCGCTTTTGAAATTCGGTACGCATGCGGTCGACCGGTTGCTGATGCCCGCGAATAGCCTCGATGCCGGCAATTTGCGTAAAGCTGGCGGTGCACGAGGTTGAATTCGTCGCCAGGCGCGCGATCTGGGCCGCAAGATCGGGCCTCATAACCCCATACCCCATGCGCCATCCGGTCATGGCGTAGGTCTTGGAGAACCCGTCGAGCAGGATGGTGCGCTCTTTAAAACCAGGTTCGGACATAATCGAGTAGTGGCGCGCGCCATCGAACATCAGGCGACTGTAAATTTCATCTGACAGCACCATAATATTTCGATCGCCAATGGCTTTGGTAATCGCGCCGATATCCCGCTTGGTGAGCACTCCCCCCGTCGGATTGTGGGGTGAATTTAAAATGATGAGCTTGGTGCGATCCGTGATCAGATGGGTCAGTTCTTCCACGTCGAGGCCGAAATCTTTTTCCTCCCAAAGACGAATGGGCACTGCTTTGGCGCCTACGTAATTAATCATTGACTCGTAAATCGGAAAGCCGGGGTTGGGATAAATAACCTCATCACCAACATCAGCTAATGCCAACAACGTAAAGAAAATAATTGGCTTGCCTCCGGGGACAACCACCACCCAATCACCGGTAACCGCAACCCCGCGGCTGCGGGCAACGTCTTCCGCAATCGCATCGCGCAACTCCGGCAGCCCGGCGGCTGGCCCGTAGTGTGTCCAGCCATTCTTCATGGCTTCTGCGCCGGCCTCGATGATGTCCTTGGGAGTGTCAAAGTCAGGCTCGCCAATTTCCAGATGAATGATGTTCTTGCCCTGACGTTCCAGAGCCCGCGCCTTATTCAATACCTCAAAGGCAGTCTCGGTTCCCAGCCGCGACATGCGTTCGGCCAGTCGCAGTTCAAATTGCGTTGCTTTTCCCATAGGCGCAAAAGTTGTCATTATATGCCTCCGCGGAAAAACGCATCTTTCCGCGCAATGCAGCTTACGCACAATAGTATGCCATTTTTCCTTATTGTCGCGTCGGAGACCATGGCGATTGACGTCCGCAATAGCACAGTGCTGTCTCCGCTAAATGATTCAATTGCCATTCGGAGCAAGCGATAAATGACACCGAAACTAGAACAGAGCCGACTAATCCTGCGAACCAGGTTGAGCCGGCAGGTTTTGTTTTTCATGCCAGGACTTATAAGCGTAGACGACCGCCAACAGAGGTGGCGCCAGGAGCACACCCCAGAAAGGAATCAAAATGCCCAACAAGATTGGAGTCAACAAAGATGCCCAGATCGGCACCCGGGCGTTGCGCTTCATAATGTAAGGCTGCAACAGGAAAGCATCGACCACGGCAATCGCGGCGTAAAGCATGAGAACGTAAAGCGGATGCTCCCAGTCTTGCCAGCGCAGAGTGGCAGCGAGTACGGGACCAATCAATCCCAGCACGGGCCCCAGGTGCGGCACAACCTGCAAGAGCGCGGCCAGCACCGCCCATAGCGGGGCCAACGGCACTTTAAGCGCATAAAGACCGATCAGCCACAACACTCCAACTGCGATCGAATCTTGAATCTGGGCGATGAGCCAATTCTTAAGCGCGGTTCCAGTTACCCGAAAATGTTCGCCCAACTTCATATTTATCTTTGATGCTTCGAATTATCTGAGCCGCGGCAGCCGCATGTTAAACTCGAAACATAATCCACTTTGGCGAGGAAGCGCGGATGAAATTCGGCGTCATCATTTTTCCCGGATCAAACTGCGATCACGATGCCTATTGGACCATCCAGAATGTAGCCAAACAACCGGTCACATTTTTGTGGCACGAATCGCACGATCTCGAAAACTGCGATGCGGTGATCGTCCCGGGCGGTTTTGCCTATGGAGATTACCTGCGTACCGGCGCTATTGCCAAGTTTTCTCCGGTAATGGAATCAGTTAAAAAGTTCGCCGACGGCAGCGGCCTGGTGCTGGGTATTTGCAATGGCTTCCAGATTTTGTGCGAGTCGGGATTGCTTCCCGGAGCTCTGATGCGCAATGTTGGCTTGAAGTATGTCTGCAAGCCAATTCAAGTAAGGGTCGAAACTTCCGATACTCCGTTCACTCATGGCTGCCGCGAGGGCGAAGTGCTCACCATTCCCATCGGGCATATGGAAGGCAACTACTTCTGCGACGCCTCCACGCTGGAGGGTTTGCAGCGCGACCAGCGCATTGTCTTCCGCTATACCAATCCCGAAGGCCAGATTACGGCGGATGCTAATCCAAACGGTTCGTTGGATAATATCGCAGGCATCTGCAGCCCGGGCCGCAACGTGCTTGGAATGATGCCGCATCCCGAACGCGCGAGCGAATCCGAACTCGGCGGCACCGACGGTTTCAAGGTCTTCAAATCTCTAGTGGGGGCCATGGCAGAAAAATAACCGCGACTCCGGCGTGTTTTAGATATTTATTCCTTTCCGCAAATTAGCGCTTCACTTTCACAGATTCTTTTGTTACGCTGCAATCCCCTTCGCTTCACCGGACTGCCCGGTTACCTATTCGTGTCTCCGGGAGGGTCCACCAATGACAGCACGAGAGATGATCGACAGTCTCTCTGGCACTCTATTGCGCGACGAGCGCATTCTGAGCGTGCCCGAGAAAGAGCTTCTTGCCAGTTTACTGCAGCGTACACGAACCCCATCGAATGCTCCGGAAAATGCGGTCGCCGAAGCGATTGCACGCAGCGTAGGAGAACTCATCGCGGAACGAGCGCTCGGACTCTTGGGCGCAAGCATGACCCGGCAACTGCTCAACCAGCAGTTGACCTCGTCTGTAAAACCTTCTGCCGGAAGTCTGCAGGCTATCCACGCTGGGTCACCGCCTAACACGCCAGCGCCGATGCCGGGCACTCCTCGCCCGCCCGGGACTAGTCCGCCGCCAATTAGTCTGGGATCACCACCCACTAACCCTCCAGGGGCCCCATCGGACAGTACTCCGCGACCGCCGGGAACAAGCCCGCCGCCAATCAGCCTAGGGTCTCCGCCCACCAACCCGGCCCCTCCACCGGGTACTCCTCGTCCGCCAGGCACCAGTCCGCCTCCAATCTCATTCCCAACCCTGACTTCGCAGCCCGCGACAGCCGCAGTCGCTGTTCTCGAGGCTTCGGATTACGTTTCCGCGGAGTGCGTAATATTCGACGAGTTCCTGACTCCTGCTGAATTAAACGCGTTGCGGCGATACGTTCTCGAAGAGGAAGCCCGATTCCAAATCAGCGAGGTTCTTTCGCCAGGCGTCACTGGGTCTGCAATTGACTATGAACACCGCCGATCGCGTGTGCTCATGGATTTGGGCGGACACGAACGAATGATCGTCGATCGCCTACTGACTTGCTTACCGAGAGTCCTGCAGAAATGGGGCCGCGATCCATTCCGCATCTCCCGTGTAGAAAGCCAAGCCACAGCCAGCAACCACGGAGATTTCTTCCGCTGCCACAGTGACAACGCCGCTGGCGAAGTCGCGAGCAGAGAAATCACATTCGTCTACTTCTTTCACAGCGAGCCCAAACAGTTCACTGGCGGGGAGCTGCGCATCTATGACTCGCGGCGGCAAAATGAAAACTACGTCCCCACCGCCAACTACCGCACCATCGTGCCAGAGCAGAACCAACTGATCTTGTTCGCCAGTGGCCTCTCTCACGAAATCACCCCGGTTGACTGTCCCTCTGGGCAGTTTGCCGACGGCCGCTTCACTGTGAATGGATGGATTCACAAATGAAAGACGCAGCTTGGCTGGCGTGGATTGAGCAGCTCGCAGTAGCACCTGCGCGCCTTGATCAAGGAAACGAACTTCCGCGATCGCTTTTCCACTGCTGCCTGGACGATCAGCCGGACCATCTGGTTCCAGTCCTTCTCCTCCGACCAGCGTACTGGGAGGGTCTGGCTGGTCGTCCGTTTTTCTTGAACCACGACTGCATTTTCGCCGCGGATGGACAATCGCCGGCGGATACCTCCATCCCCGTCCTTACCGGCCAAAGTGAAATTTCGCGGGGTAATACGGTTTGGGTCAGAGATCCGGGAAGCGACGCTCTCCAACCGTTCTGGCTGGGGCCGGATCTTTGGAACATGTTGGCGGGCGTGCAACCTGGTGATCCCGTTCCCTCGGCGCTCTCGCCACAAGCGCGGCGTAGTCTAACGCTGGCAAATATTTTAGTGCCTGAAGACTATATTTCCCGTCGACGCCGGGAATGGGGTGAAATCGTTTCTTTCGTCAGGCCGCAGTTTCAGTCGCAAGGCTACGCTCCCGTCGGCGGGTTGATTCATCCATTCCACATCGCAGCTCTCCGGCGTTATTACCGTCATCAAGTTCGCACAGGAAAGCTGCGTCTGGGCGACGGCCAAAGTCCGCTCCGCTATGTTTCTTATAACGATCCGGTCGGCAAATTTTTTCATCAACAGTTAACCGCCAGCATGAGCGCATTCGCAGGCGAGCCGCTGAAGCCTTCCTACGTTTACATGGCTGCGTACCAATCAGGCGCAGTTCTCGAAAAACATACCGACCGGGAGCAGTGCGATTTCAGTGTGACCCTCTGCCTCGATTACGCGCCCGAGCCTCGCAATGCCACTCCATGGCCGCTTCAGCTTCATAAAACATCAGGCACGGTCAAAGTTTTCCAGGCAATCGGCGATGCCCTTTTATATCGCGGATGCCAACTACCGCACTCCCGCGAGAAGTTGCCTGAGGGACACAACTCGACGTCGATCTTTTTTCACTTCGTGCGAGAAGATTTCGCTCGCAGTCTGAATTAACAAGGCCTCTGCCTTCACAAGAAATGTCATCCTGAGCGCAGCAGCCACACGCGAAGCGAGTGGCTCGCGGAGTCGAAGGATCCATGTAACGTTAAGAGCGACGCAGTCGGAGTAAGGAATTTCCGTAGACAAGATTTCGCAGCAAGAAGAGTACTCAGCGCAAGACACGCTTCCACAGCAATGCAATCACGAGCAGGACAACGCCAATCAGCACTGCCATAACCCGCGCCCTACTAGCTCTTTCGGTCATCGCTTCGCCAATCAAAGCCCGACTTCAATACGGGAGCGCGGATCGAGGAAATCTCGAAGCGCGTCTCCAATGAAATTGAATGACAGTACGGCCAACATCACCGCGATGGCAGGAAAGATCACGAGGTGAGGTGCGTCGAACAAATGGGCACGACCATCGTTAAGCATGGTTCCCCAACTCGCAGTGGGCGGCGGTACGCCGAGACCGAGAAAGCTCATGGTGGCTTCGGCGAGAATAGCGCCTGCCATGCCAATCGCGGCTTGCACAATAATCGGTTGAATAATGTTGGGCAAAATGTGGCGGACGATCACGCGCAGATCACTGGCTCCCAATGCACGAGCGGCTTCCACGAATTCACGCTCGCGAGCGGCAAGCACCTGCGCGCGGACTAAACGTGCATAGCCAACCCAGCCTCCGAGCGAGAGCGCTAAAACAAGATTGAAAATACCCGGCCCGCGGAACGCCACGAACGCAATCGCCAGCAGAATTCCAGGGAAGGAAAGAAACGCGTTCATCACCACCACGTTGACAAAGCGATCGATGCGCCCGCCGTAGTAACCAGCGATTGATCCCACGATGAGGCCTACGGCCAGCGAGGCAGCGACTACGCAACTACCCACCAGCATGGAAATGCGCGACCCGTAAATCAGGCGGGAAAGGATGTCGCGGCCAAGTTCGTCAGTACCGCACCAATGAGTCAACGATGGTCCGGCAAGACGCGCCGGCAAATCAATGTGGGCAGGATCGTGCGGCGCGATCCATGAGGCAAAGACGGCGCAGACAACGAACACCGTAACCAGCGCAACTCCAATGGAGGCCAGTACATTATGGCGCGCAGCGCGCTGCAACGAGATGGCCGTGGCGGACATTGCTCAATCTTAAACTACTGCTCCTAGTCTGCCTGATATAACCATCACTCCGAAAATCTCTGCTAAGCTGGGTTCACCGTGAAAATTCAGCCTTCTACCTCCATGTGGAGATAAAACTGTTGCGATCTGGAATCAAGAAAGCCAACGAAGATCTAAGCCGCCTGCCAACTGAACGGTCGAACCGCACCGCCGAGAATTTCGATCTCAAGTCGTCGCTTGAGATTGCCCGCATCATAAACGGGCAAGACGCCGAAGTTGCTGCTGCGGTAAAACTGGCTTTGCCGCAGATAGCTCATGGGATCGACGTCATTGCGGAAGCTCTGAAAAAAGGGGGCCGACTGATTTACGTTGGCGCGGGAACCAGCGGCCGTATCGCCGCGCTCGATGCTTCCGAGTGTCCGCCCACCTTTAACACCCATCCAAGGATGGTGCAGTTTGTCATCGCCGGCGGCACAAAAGCGCTGCACACCGCCACTGAAGCCAGTGAGGATTCGCGTGCGCTCGGCCGGCGCGAAATAGCAAAAAAGAAGCCTGGCAAAGAAGACGTGATCGTTGGAGTCGCGGCCAGCGGGCGCACGCCCTTCACCGTCGCTGCCATCGAATATGCCCGCGAGCACGGAGCCAAGACCGTTGCCGTCACTTGCAACCCAAATTCACCCTTGGAAAAAGCCGCGCAGTTCGCCATTGTGGCCGAAGTCGGGCCAGAAGTCATCGCCGGTTCCAGCCGGATGAAAGCCGGCACCGCCGAAAAAATGATTTTGAATATGCTGTCCACCGGCGCCATGACGCGCTTGGGTTACGTCTATGGCAACCTGATGATCAATCTTCACGTGAAGAACTACAAGCTGCGCGAACGAGGGCTTACGATTCTCGAACAGCTTGCAGGAATCCGTCGCTTTGCGGCGAAAGAAGCCTTGCACGCAGCTGGAAACGACGTTCCCATAGCGCTGGTTATGCTGCAAGCCAATGTGAGCCGGGTTCAAGCTACGCGCGCCCTGAAATCGACCGACGGGAACGTTCGCCAAGCCATTGCCGCCGCCCGCTCCCTGTAGCGCCGGGGTCTCGGCGGCCCGAAGGTCGAGCAAAAGCTCGACTTTTCCTCACCCTAGAAATATCCCGTAGCTCCAGCAGGTCGTGCCCTTCCGATTGAGCAATTCCCGTCCAGCGCCAACGCATTTCGCCTTTACAATACTCAACGTTCACATTCTCACAGCGTACGATATCGATATGGATAAATTCGTAATTCGCGGCGGCAATCCATTACTTGGCACAATTCGCGTCAGCGGCGCTAAGAACGCAGCCCTCCCAGCCATGGCCGCTGCCCTGCTCACCGATGAAACGGTCATCCTCGAAAACGTCCCGCAAGTTCGCGATATCGAGACCACGCGCAGGCTTCTGTCGGCGATGGGCGCCGAGGTTGAGCTCGGATACGGCCGCGCCCAGCATCGCACGACCATCTGTTGCAAAAACCTTACGTCTCCCGAGGCCTCCTACGAGTTGGTGAAGACCATGCGCGCCTCCACCCTCGTGCTTGGACCGCTGGTTGCTCGTTGCGGCCGCGCTCGCGTCTCTCTACCCGGGGGCTGCGCCATCGGAGGCCGGCCCATCGACCTGCACATCAAGGGACTCGAACTGCTGGGCGCGACCATTACTCAGGACCACGGCTACGTGGAAGCCGCCGCGCAACGATTGCATGGTGCTGAGATTGTTTTTGAAAAGATAACCGTAACCGGCACCGAAGACTTGCTGATGGCCGCGACCTTGGCGGATGGGGAAACCGTGATGCAGAATTGCGCTCGCGAGCCCGAAGTTGCCGACCTCGCCGACCTGCTTAACAGCATGGGCGCACGAGTCGAGGGCGCCGGAACTTCGACTATCCGTGTGAAAGGCGTCAACAAATTGCATGGGGGGCGCCACCGAATCATTCCCGATCGCATAGAGGCGGCCACGTTCATCATCGCGGGTGCGCTCACCGGCGGGGACATTAACGTCGCCAATTGTGATCCCGGTCATCTCAGCGCGCTCCTGGAGACGCTGCACGAAGTCGGCGTGAAGACCCGGCACACCGCAGACTCAGTTCGCGTGATGGGCGACAATCCTCCAAAAGCTGCCGACATGGGCACGCAGGAGTATCCCGGCTTCCCAACTGACGTCCAGGCCCAGTACATGGTCTTGGCGACCCAAGCGGAAGGCGCTTCGATTATTACCGAGAATATTTTCGAGAATCGTTTCATGCACGCTCAGGAACTGGTGCGCATGGGTGCGAATATCAAGATCGAAGGCCGCCGAGCCGTGGTTCGCGGCAGGACGCCATTGAGCGCTGCCGCTGTCCTAGCCTCCGATTTGCGAGCCTCGGCGTCTTTGGTCCTTGCAGCCCTGGTGGCGGATGGAGAAACCATCATCGATCGCGTCTACCATATCGACCGCGGCTACGAACACATCGAGGAAAAATTGCGCGGCGTAGGGGCACAAATCCGCCGCATTGGCGAAATTCTGCCCAAAAAGGCGGCTGCGCCTGCTGCCAGAGGGTAACCCCGGCACAGGCGCAGCATAAAGCAGATGTTGGGAGCAGAGGGGGAAGGGACAGTCCGAAAAACTGAAGCGGCGATCCTGAGGGTCCGAATGCCAGCACTGCCGACGCTAACCCATGACCGCTTTAGCTTAGTACGCTCCGAACTGAGATCAAAATAGCTCACACGCACAACTTGGCCAATACAGTGGATACTGTATGTGCCGGTGCAAAAAATGTGATGGTTGAGGTAAATCGGAAAGAGTTAATTAAGTGCCGGTTAGATCGCTTGCCTGGTAGCCAGCTCCCGGGCATAGTGCCGCGCTTGCGAGGGCGTTCCAATGACCTTCATTTGCTGCCAGTCATAAGGCAGTTCTCTGCCGCAATCAAGGCAGACAACGTACATCCCAGTCAGCGCAGCAGCGGTGGAAGGACGAGCTTTAGTCCGAGCATTCGGGCGAATGGTAATAGGAAAGCTATAATGACTGTGCCAACAACCGAAGAAAGCATCGACCAATTTGGCGATCATATCTGAACTCCACTGCCAACAACCTAACCTTACCTCACGTGGAATACGACATGCCCTTAGGGCTGTCTACTGTCAATTTCTTAGATTCAATCCCGTAGGAAAAGGTTTCGCTAACACCCATAGTGATGAGAGCGGGCGAGACGATTCACTGTATGTTGAGAAACACTTTGACGAATGGAGATAATGCCGGCTCAGGGTTCGATCTAGACGCGTTCCGGCCCAGGCTTCTTGTGGGCATGACACTTGGAGACGATGGCGGAACGGAGCCGGGTACGGAGGTCTTCGGGAAGTTCGTACAACTGGGAATCGCGGTAAATCTCAATGGTCTTCTTAGTGGTATCGCATACTACGTAGCAGTTGTGGCACCAGGCGAGATGATCTTCCAATTCAACCTTGGTGCGCTCGTCAATCACGCCGTCCAGGTAGTTAGTCAGCTCGCTCAGAAAATCTTTGCACTTCACTGGGTGTCTCCGGTTTCAGGTTTTTCTATTTCTTTGCCATTCGTGGTGTCTCGTCGTTGAAAGAATCGGCCAAGGCGTTCACGCAATTGCAAGCGCGCACGCAACAGCCGCGACTTCACCGCCGGAATGCTGAGATCCAGCGCCTCGGCGGTTTCTTCCGTTGACAATCCTTCTACGTCACGCAGGACGAAGACCGTTCTAAAACTTGCCGGCAAACCTTGAATGGTGCGGGTCAAAATCTCCCGCAACTCTGCCTGGTTGTACTGCTGCTCGGGGTTCGGACTCCAATCCGCAACCTCCCGCGGCAGCGAGTCTTCCTCGGTCTTTACATCCTCGTCTAGCGAAACCATGCGCTCGGGGCGACGGCGCCGCAACCGCATGAGCGCTTCGTTCACCGCAATACGCACGAGCCAGGTATAAAATTTCGACTGCCCCTGGAACTGGTGAAGATTGCTGTAAGCTTTCAGGAACGCATCTTGCACCACATCTTCCGCGTCTTCGCGGTTCTGCGTAATGTGTTGTGCGATTCGAAATACATTCCGATCGTAGCGTCTAACCAATTCTTCGAAGGCGCTGACATCGCCGCCCTTGGCGGCTTGTACGAGCGCCAGCTCGTCAGAAATTGGCTCATCTAGTTTTGGTTGGATGGTACTCATCATTCATCCGATGCAACAATTTTCAGTCCGTCCACGCATTAGGAACTGTTATTTTACTTGCTAACCCGACATTTCGCGTAACTCTTTTGACGTGCTGGCAATTGAACGGTTTAGGGCAGTTTTTATCCGATCAGCAGTGCCCAATAAAGTAGTTACTTCCGTCATCAGTGAAGGTCGACCCGGTGGCCGTATAATCAGAAATTTGCTGGGGAAATTGCGCGAATTCGCATTCCGCGGGAGATGTGGTCAGGGCAACAATGGCAGATAAAACCGCGATTGATCAAATCATCGAGAAGGCAGTCTCCGAGGTCCTTGAGGACCATCTTCCGGAGTTGCGGAAGGATCTGGTTCGCCGGGTACTGGAGCAAGTGCAACCGCATGTTTCCGGCTCCTCAGGCGCTTCTGGAGGCTCCGCTGCTGAGCTCCTGCAAGCCGTTTCAGCCATTCATGGCGGCTCCACGCAAAAGGAAATTTTGCGCGCGTTGCTCGACAGCACCGCAGCATACTGCGGACGCGCTGCCCTGTTCGTGATCAAGGCAGGAACCGCCACCGGATGGCAAGGACGCGGCTTCGATGATAATGACGGGGTCAAAGATTTTTCCTTGGACGTAACCCGTTCCGCTCCGAGCCAGGTACTGCAATCGCGAGTAGCATCGAGCGCGGGAGCAGCGCAGATGGATCCGGCGTTCATATCGAAATTTGGCGCTGCTGCGGAAGACAAAGCGCTGCTGCTGCCGCTGCGTCTGAAAGACAAAGTGGCCGCGTTGGTTTATGCCGACACTGGAACGCGGTCCGGCGGAAACATGGATACTCCCGCCGTCGAACTGTTAGTCGCAGCTACCAGCGCATGGCTCGAAGTCGCTTCGTTGAGAAAGCAAGCATCGAAAGAGGGCGCGAGCGAGCCTGCGCCAACCGAAAAATTCGAAGCCCCGCCGGTGCAAACCGTTTCGTCGTTCTCAGATCCATTTGCTGCTCACGCGCCGAAGCATGTAGTCGCAGCTCCGGTAGCGGAACCTGCTATGGCAGAAGCCGCAGCGGAAGTGGTGAGTGCACCTGCGTCTATGACAGCAGCCGCAGTTGCCCCAGCGACTGATGCGTTCGCGCACCTTTCGCCGGAAGATGCTGAGATTCATCGCAAGGCGCAGCGTTTCGCGCGCCTGTTGATGGATGAGATCAAGCTATACAATCAGGCCAAAGTGGCGGAAGGCCGTAAACACAAAGATCTGTACGATCGCCTCAAAGAAGACATCGATAAAAGCCGCTCCACATACCATAAACGCTATGACAGCACTGCAGCGGCCAGCGTAGATTACTTCACTACCGAGCTAATTCGCAGCCTAGCTGAAGATGACATCGCCCTTCTCGGACCACACTTCCGCCGCTAGTTCGTGTAGGCGCGGGCGTCCATGCCCGTGCAGGCGGCCACCAGCGTATGCTCCCCTCCGTGCTATACTTCTTAGTCGGCTGCGTTTTTTTCAGGCAATCCCGAGGGTATTTCAGTGATCTCCTCTACGGGCGTGTCCTTTACGGTTAGAATCAGCAATATCAAGATCAGCACAATTTAAGTTCATAAACGCGAGGTATTTCCATGTCCGGCCACTCAAAATGGGCCACAATCAAGCATAAGAAGGGCGCGCTGGACGCCAAGCGCGGCAAGATTTTCACCCGTCTGATTAAAGAAATTTCGATTGCCGCAAAGAATGGGGGCGGCGATCCCGACACCAATCCGCGTCTGCGCGGCGCAATTCTGGCTGCCAAAGCGGAGAACATGCCCCAGGACAACATCAAACGCGCCATCCAGCGCGGCACCGGAGAATTGCCCGGTGCGACCTACGAGGAGTTTTCGCTCGAAGGCTACGGCCCGGGTGGCGTGGCGGTTCTGCTCGACATCAACACCGACAACCGCAATCGCACCGTCAGCGAGATTCGCCATGTGTTCGGGAAAAATGGCGGCAATATGGCGGATGCCGGCGCCGTGTCGTACATGTTCCATAAGAAGGGCGAAATAATCATTCCGAAGTCGGTGGCCAAGGAAGACGATCTGATGGCCGTAGTCCTCGATGCCGGGGCTGAGGACCTGCGCGACGATGGCGAGAATTGGGAAGTGCTGTGCGAGCCTTCGGCTTACGAGGCCGTTCTGGACGCAGTGAAGAAGGCGGGGATCGAGCCCACATCTTCGAGCGTGACCATGATTCCGCAGAATTACATCAAACTGGAAGGGCCGGCCGCCAACACGATGATACGGCTGATGGAAGCGTTTGAAGAGCACGATGACGTGCAGAACGTGCACTCGAATTTTGATATTGATCAGAAACTCCTGGAAGAAGTCGCTGGTTAGGGCTTTCAAGTTAGAAATAAGCCGCTCCGCGGAGCGGCTCATTTTTTTATGGGTCACACCGAATTTAAAGAGAACAAGTGTTTACTTAC
Source organism: Terriglobales bacterium (assembly GCA_036008085.1). Lineage (GTDB taxonomy): Bacteria > Acidobacteriota > Terriglobia > Terriglobales > Acidobacteriaceae > JABDBE01. Next base: position 361 of record DASYOD010000026.1, on the reverse strand, counting down.
TAAAGTGTCCGAACACTGCTTTGCACTTTACCGCGAGCACGTTGGACAATAGGATTTTGTAAGTGCAAACTCAACCTATCCTCGTAACTGGAGGAGCCGGTTTTATCGGCTCGAATTTCATCCTTCAGTGGCTCGCTGCAGAAGGCACTCCGGTAGTCAATCTGGACAAGCTTACCTATGCCGGGAACCTGGGCAATCTGGAAAAGGTTTCGGCGGATCTGCGCTACAAGTTCATTCATGGAGACATTGGCGATCGGAAACTAATTGGCAATCTGCTGGCGCAGCGCCGTCCGCGCGCCATCGTGCACTTTGCGGCAGAGAGCCACGTAGATCGCTCTATCCATGGGCCAGATGATTTTGT